>CAYVVX010000134.1:0-427 GCA_964455315.1 uncultured Planctomycetales bacterium
CGCCTGTGTGCGCCTTCCTGCGTTTTCCGCGTCGAAAACCGGGGCCCGCGATCCACCACGCGGACCCGTGCGCCCCCCTGCGGAGCCGAAGTGCGCCGCTTTGTGCGCCGCCCCCATCGGCGTCTGGCGGGCCCGCTCGAACACCTCGTCAGGAGTGTTTCGCAGATAGTGCTTGCCGCTGACGGTCAACGAATGCCCCATCCAGTCCGAGACGCTCGCCTGCGGAAACCCCATCGATGACCACTGCTCTTCGCACGATGAGCGCAGCGTCTGCCACAAGTGATCCCACGGCTCGACGCCGGCCTTCTGGATGATCTCCCGAGCCCGTTTGTGGACGCAACCCCCGCGGAGCGTGATGAGCTTCGATTCACCCTCCCGGAGTTCGTCGTAACGTGCCTCCAGGAGGGGCAGCAGCTCGGGGAAGACC
>CAYVVX010000134.1:437-10341 GCA_964455315.1 uncultured Planctomycetales bacterium
CGGAACGATGCGGTAGCTCTTGCCTTGGAACCGCTCGGTCTTCGGCGATCGGACCGTCAACCTGCATTGCTCCCAGTCGATGTCCGCCACGGTGAGCTGGTGCGGCTCGGACAGGCAGCGCAGGCCGGCGTACCTGGCCAGGCCGAAGAGCAGCTTCCACTCCGCGGTGGGGCAGTGGTCGATGATCCTGGCATTGTCGCCGGCGGCGATGTGGCGAACCGCCTCCCGGGCAGTGGTCCCGCCCTTCAGGTGGCCGAAGGGGTTTTCGTCCACGAGGCGGCGATTGACCGCCTCTCGGAAGATGGTCTTCACGTCCCCGGTCCGGCTCTTCACCGTTGCCGGCTTCATGATCGTTCCCCGCTTCGTCTTGCGGCCGGCGAGCTGGTCCCGCCACTCCGAAGCCTTCGCCCGGGTGATGTCCCGCAGCGGCTTCTTGGCTCCGAAGAAGTCGACCAGGTACTGCGTCACCTGGCGATGCTTGCGGATGGTCTCCGGTTTCAGATTGCCCTTGCACGCGATGTAGCGATCCAGCCAGCTTTGCAGCGTGGCAGACTCCCGCGGTGTGACCAGGTCGACGGTCGCGAGCCGGCTGTGCAGCTCATCGTCGAGGTCCGCCAGCCAGGCGGCGGTTGAGCGGGCCATTTCGCCGGTCGACTTGAACGTGAGCAGGGCCTCGACGTGCAGCTTGCAGACCGCCGCGAAGCCGTCGCTGACCTGGCCGAGCCGGATGGTCCGCCGCCGGCGCCCGTCGAGGAACTGAATCCTCCGCCGGCCGCCGGGGTCATGAATCAGACTTGCCATTGGGCACCTCCGAGAACTGTTTGACTGCGCGTAGCTCTGACGCAATTTCCTGGAGCTTTGGGATATGCGATTCCAGAACCATCATTGGCAAGCCGATGACGTTCTGAAAGTCGAGGACGGTTGTGTCCTCGCTCGGGCTGTGGTCATACTCGTAAGCCAGCAACTTTGTGCTGACGGCGATGCTGTTGGCGACTTCGGTGAGCTGGTCGGCCAGACCGCCTTCCTTGATGACATCGGCGAGATAGTCTTTTTTGCGCCTCATGAACGCACCGCCTCTCCGCCCCTGGCAGCCTGGTACATCTTCACCGCGGCGGCGGCGAACTCGGCCGGCAGGACGTCCCATTTCAAGCTGGTCAGTTGGCAGGTCGCCTGCCACGCCCAGCGATTTAGGTCCGCGTCGATGTCGCCAAGATCGGCAGCCTGGTACGCGGTGCGGATTACCTCGTCGGGAAGCTCCGCCAGGCTGCGCAGCGCCTCCCGGATGCCGGTCACCTGGTCGGTTTCGGCTGCGGCCGGGGGATCCATGGCGCCGGCCTGGTCGCCTTCGCCGGCGGGGGACTTGCCGAACCGTTTTTCAGCAGCTTCGCGGATCTCCTGGTCGAGGTTGTCGACCAAGAGCCCCATCGGCTCCAGAAGCTCTTCGATGAGGCCGTGAGCCTGGTAGAACTCATCGTCCACGTCTCGCGGGGGAGACGCGGGCCCGCGATGCCCACGGTTACAGGAATCCCACAGGAGCCGCTCGATCGCCTGGAGCCTGGTCTGCATCCGCAGGCAGCGGTCGTAGGCGTCCAGCTCAGACCAGTTGAGGGCTTTCGTACTCTCGGACATGGTTTGCCTCGCATTCTTGGCAGCCCGGCGCGCATCGGATCTTCCGCACCGTTGGAGCGGCGGGGCCCTCGCGGGACACCCCCGGTGAGCGCCGGGTTGCTTGGAATGACCGCCGTGGCGGTCGGTGAGGCGGGAAATGGGGAAGCAACGGTTTCAAGATGCCCAGACCCTACCCGCCTTGTCCGTTTCGTGTCAAGTCAAATCGAGCCGGCGGCCGAACTTGTACCGCGTTGCCCGCCGGCCGCCTGGTTTTCCCGATTCGACCACCTTGAGCCAGCCATCTATGACCAGCATGCGCAGCCGCTCGTGCGCGGTTCCTCGCGACCAGCCGCCGATCTTCATCGCGGTCGAGACCGACAGCCAAAAGATGCCGCCCCTGGATTGGCTCGCGAGCCTCCCGGCGAACGCCAGAAGACGATCGTTGGCCGGATCGTCGTACATGCCGGGAAGCTTACGCCCCGCGTCCACGTTGACCTGTATCGCGTCCAAAAGCCCCTCCCCGGCGGGAACCCTTACCTTCAACCAGGCGGTGACGAACGCTGCCCAGTCACCTTCAGCGCTTCCGCCGGCCTGGGCTGACCAGACCTTCACCACGTCTTCGAACACCCCAAGGTTGGCAGCGTCGATGTCGCGGTCGGCGGCGATGGGCTTCAGGCGGCGGGCCAGCTCAAACAAAGCCCGATGCCGGGCCTGCCGTCCATCGGTGTGGGCCCGAGCGGTTTCGGTGATTGCCCGGAAAATCCGAGTTTTCTCGGCGAGCGGGAGTTGAACAGAGAGGGCCGCGGCCTGAACAGAGAGAGAATCTGTCTGAACAGAGAGAGAATCTGTCTGATTCTCCTTATGAGTATTCTTTATCCTCTGTCGTCTCTGTTCAACGGCGCCTCTCTGTTCAATCCCAGGCGGCTCCTCTCTGTAACACCCGGGGAATTCGGAATTTGCGACCCAGTCGAAGGGCATCAGGTGTCCTCCTCGCCCAAAAGAGGATCTAGTACCTGTTTCCCACGCATCCGCTTTGTAATGAGCCCAACCGTGGCCTTTTCAAGCTTTTCGACGCGCTTCAGTCGCTCCCATTCGCTTGGCTCAATGTGTGACTCGATCGCCTCGCGGACTCGCCGGCGCAGCTCGTTCGGGGGCAGGGCGTCGACCTCCGCGGCGAAGTCGCCGTGCAGCTCCCGGAAGCCGGCGTGTCGGCTGTCCGACCGCTTCAAGGGCAGTTTGATGAGCCCGAAAGCGGCGAAGTCTTCCGGCTTGATCGCCAGCCTGGTCCAGGTGACCCGTGTGGCGAAGTCGATGCCGCTGAATCGCTCGAGCTTTTCGCGCAGGTCCCGTTCCAGGTCATACCCGCTTGGATCGTGGTCGCCGACGTAGTAGGCGAAGATGGGCTTTTGGATCTGGGCCCACTGGTCCGCGATCTCTCCGGCGTAACTGATGCTTGAATACCCGCGGCAGACGCGCAGGGCCACGTCATATTCAGAGATGACGGGTTCGAGTGTGCCGGCGACGGCATCCTTCTCAACGAGGATCTCCACGTATTCAGGCAGGCTTCCCCAGAAGTTAAGCCGGTAAGAGCGCTGAACCGCGTCCAGGAATTGATCCAGGCCTGACCAGCTCGACGGTTTGAGCGTCGCCCTGGTGTGATCCACGAGCCACGTTCTCGGGATCCAGCAAGATTCCCGTAGCCTAGACATGATCTTGCAGAGCCGTCTGTACTGGGTCTTGTGATTCTCCAGTTCGCCGGCGGAAATGAGCCGGTAAAAGAGCTGGCGCAGGGTCATCGGCTGCTCAGCCTTGAGCAGCTCAATCGCCTGGTCCGCGATGGGCTGGTTTGCTGCGGTGAACATCCTACTCCGCGGCATCGCCCCCCCCCGGCAGCTCCGTCTGCCGTTGTGCCTCGGCTACCAGCCACGTCCGCAGACTCTCGACAGGCAGCACGATCCGTCGGCCGAAGCGCACGACGGGGAGTCGGCCCTCGGCGATCGCCTGTTCAAGGGTCCGCTGGCCGATGTTGAGCGCCTCCGCCGCCTGGGGGATTGTGAACGCAAGAGGGGGAATCACAGGCTCAGTCGCCATGCTGCACCCCCTTCCCATCCGGCTCGGCAGGCACGTACCGCAGGCGCGGCTTACGCTTGGATGCTGGCTTGGTTTGCTCCGCTGCAAGCTTCAGGTACAGCACCCTGCGGATGGCGCGTGTGCTCGCGGCGTCGGGGCCCACTATCCGCTCGTTCGCGGCGAGTGAGCTTTGCAGCTCCGCTATGGATAGGTCGGTGAGTTTTGGCATGCCGGCATGATCGCTCAGCCGGCGATTTCGTGTTGTGAATGTACGCACGGCGCCCGCAGCGGGCATCGTCAACCATTTGGAAGTGCGGAGGTTATGCGCTCAGATTTTTTGACGGCGCCCGCACGGCGCCCGCAGCGGGCGCCGTCAATTCGCGTTTCGGGGCGTCCGCTATGACCCGCTCGACGGCTTCGGGATCATACAGAATCCGCGGCTCGCCCTTCGCGCGGTTGGGCAGTTCGTACCAGCCGGCATCATGGTCTGAGCGCCACCTGTCCAGCCGTCTCCTGAGCGCTTCGTAGTCTCTGTCGAATCGGTTGGCGAGCTCTCGGGCAGACAACCGCTCGGGCCCGTCCGTTGTTACGGCAACAGGTGCGACCTCCACTCCCACCAGCCGATGCATTTCATCCACGATGAGCGGAGGCAGCCGGAGGGCCAGCTCCATCGCGAAGCCGCAGTCGAGTTTCTCCTCCATCCAGTCGGCGGATTGAAGGACGCCTTCCGCGAGCTTGCGGGCGACGTGATGATAGCTCAGGCAGGTCTGGCCGAAGCAATTGGGCAGGCCGGCGAACGGGTCTTCGAAGTCGGGCTTCGGCTGAATCCCAACGAACCGGGCCCGTTGCTCGGGCGTGTCGGCGGAATCGAATCGAGCCGCGGCCGCGGCCAGCGGTTCCCATTCAACATCGAATCCGCGGGCCATGATCTCGCTGATGGTCAGCGCCGCTTCGGTGATGCTGTGCATTGTTTCGGCCTCCCTTGCCGATCCCAAGAATCAAAAGGTGGGGAAGACCGCCGGGAAAGCGGTGGTTCGGGCCGTCGCCCTATCCCCGCCCGGCATGATACCGCACCGTCCCTGCATCCAACACCCATTCTGTCGTGCGCTGCGCCGCACCGCTCAATCCCCGTCGAGGAACAGTCCCGGCTCCACCTTGAAATGGTTCGCCAGCCGCCGGATATGCGCCTTGCTCAGCTCCCGATGACCGTTGAGGATCAAAGATGCCAGGGCCTGGTTCCCCAGCAGTCGGCCCAGCTCCACCTGGGTCATCCCGCTCTGGTCCATGAGGTAACGCAGCGCCTCGACAGGCTTCATCGCCGCGGTTTCCGCCGCGAAGTGCTCATCGTCGTACGTTTCCACCAGCAGGGTCAGCGTGTCGAGATAGTCCTGCTCGCCGGCGGTCAGCGTGCCTTCACCGTGGACGGCCAGCCGGGACAGCACCGCCGCCGCCTGGTCGTACTCGCGGGCGTTGCGGATCGGCCGCAGCGGGAATGCTCGCACCAGCTCCAGGTAATCCGCTGACGGACGGCGCCCGCCGCCTCCCTGTCGCTTTCGGTCTCGTGTTGCCGTGCTCATAGCCCGTCCTTCCAGGTGTCCCGGCTGTAGGCCGCATGGGTCAGCACCGCCAGGATGTAAACCCGCTGGCGATCGTAGTGGATCGCGGTCACCAGCCGATACTTGTTGCCGGCCACGTTGAACACCGTCGCGGTCCGGCCGCTGGCGACCTTCACCGCGTCGGCGTGGGGGTAGATGACCCGCACGTCTCGAAGGTTTCCCCACCGGGCCCGACGAACTACGCGATACCAGGCGTTCAGAGGTTCGCCGGCGTCCGGGTGCCGGGCGGCGAAATCCTTCAACCGCTTTCGTGTAATGACGTGCATCCCTGCATCCACCAACCCCGCAACCTTTACATTATGTAACCGATCGGCTCCAAAGGCAAGCGCCTCGCGTTGAAATCGTCGCCGCGATGGGTTCGCGGGCCTTCGGCGCGGGCTTGGGCTGTAAACCCTGTGAAACAGTTTCACAGGGTTTCTTGTTGCCCCTTCCGCCACTGCCATCGGCACCGATTCCGGCAAGTTGCCGTTGCTTCACCCGCCCGGTAACTCGGGGGTCAACAGCCGCCGAAACAGGTTGACCAGGCGGCGCCACCAGGGCGCCGTCGGGGCTGTCGCCCCGGTCGCGACCACACGCTGAGCCTTGGAAAGGGTGTCGTGTGCCCCTGGCATGGCGTGTCCTCAAAAAAGCCCGGAGCGCCGCGACCATCGCGGCACCCCGGGAATCAGGTCAAGAAAAAGGGCAGGCGGCCTTCAACGGGAACCGCCCGCCCCGTGTTCGTGCCGGCGGAGACAGGACCCGCCGGCGCCAACCTGGAGACTGTTACTCGGCCTCGCCCAGCAGCAGGAGAATCCCGCGCGGGTCAAACAAATCGACGCCGAAGTCAAAGAAGATTCGCCAGCTCAACCCCAGCAAATGGAACGCCGGCGGGGCGCTTTCGATGGTGGGCGTGGCGCGATTGTTGAGATAGGACACCACCACGCCGGGGATGTTCGTCGGCGCCGCTGCCAGATACCACGCCAGGTCGGAGGCGTTGGTGTGGAAGGCGGAATTGCCCAGCCGGGTCTCGACCTCCAGCTTCAGGTTCAGACCGGCCAGCGGGTTGCCCGTCGGGGCGTTGTCCAGGCTGCTGGCGGTGCGGTCCAGCATGCTGGAGTTGAGAATCGAGCGGGCGGTGAACTCCAGGGCCGGCGGAACGATCAGGGTCGCAGGTCCCACGTCGATGGGCCGGCCGTCGGGGCCGACGCGCTCGCGGAAGGACTTGACCGCCAGCTGCAAGGCATCGACCGACAGAGCGGTATCAGCGCCCTCCAGATAGTTGCCGTTGGCGGTGCCGAAGAATGAGCCGGCGTTGCCCATCAGCTTGGAATAGACCAGGTCGGCCAGGCTGCGGGCGCTTTGCCGCGCGAACTCGGCGGGAATCTCGGTCAACCATTGCAAGTCATCATTGACGATATCTTGGCGGGTGACGGTGACGATCTTCCCGCGGGTCTGGGCCTGGTGCTGAAGCACTTCCTCCTGGAGGCTGGCGTGCTTCAGCTCGCCGTCCTTCCCGACCTCCTCGAGGGCGGAGTTGTTCGCGTAGGGGCGGACGCCGTAGTGCTGGCGGAAGTTCTTGACGTTGCGGGTTCCGACCCATGATCGCCAGCTTGCGGGGGCTTCCATGTATGCACTGCTGAGCGTCTTGTCCACAGCCGTGTTGAGCGCGTAGGGCATCGAAACGGTGCTGAACGCGGCCTTGATAACGCTTTCGCGGCCTCCGCTGGCGTGATGGCCTTCAAGATGCAGCGCAGCAGCGCAGATGTCGAACAGGCTCCCGGCCCGCAAGTCATCGGCCCGCTGGCAGGCGTCGGCGCCGAAGGCCTTTTGTGCCAGGTCGCTCATGCCGGCGTGCAGCATGACCGCCGCGGCCAGCACGTCGCGATGGTTGCCGACACCACGGCTGCGGCCTGTGCCTTGGACGCCGGTGATGCCCGACGGGCGGGACGCGCGCAGGTGGTCGAGGGCCAGGCGGCGCAGGGCGCCAATGCTGACCTCGCCGCGGATTGCATCACGTCGGAGGCCGGCCAGGAAGCCGTCGGCTTCGTAGCCCGCGGTCAGGGTGTCGATCTCCGCCAGGCGGGTCTCTTCGGCGTCGGGCGCCGGCTCATCGCCGTCGAAACCCTCGGAGGCGTTCAGGTCCTGGGGGTCGCGCGGCTCGGGATCGTCGATGACCGCGGCCTTGGCTTTGCTCTTGGATCGGGATCGGGGCATGGGATTCACTCCAGACGCTCGCCTGGCGGCGACGCTGGCGGAGGCCTCTTCGTCCGCGCCGATCGCGACGAATGAAACCTCACCCAGCCGGCCGCGGCGGGCAATGACAAGTGGACCTGTGAACTGTTTACCGTTGACCTTGACCGTCGTGCCTTCGCCGACGGATTCCATCTTCTCGACGGAGACGCCGACGGAGGCCTGCCAGCGGAAGCCGTTCTTCGCGTGGGAAATCACCTTCGCCGCGGGCTCATCATCGCCGGTGATGGTGCCGCGCAGCGCCACGCCGTCGCGGCTGATCGAAACCGCGGACGCCTGGCCCACGATCTGCGTCGGGTCGTGATCCAGGAGAATCGGGATGGTTTGACTGGATCGGAGCCCGCGCAGGTCCAGAACCACGGGCCGGTAGAACGCCCCCACGCGGAGGGCGCCGCCGGTGTAGGCGTTGATGGTGAACGTGGGGCGCTTCGCCTTCCCGTCCGCAGCCTCGCGGGCCTGGATGTCAATCTCGCTGGTGAGCGTGAGCGTTTTCATGAGCGGGCTTGCACCTGGTGGATGAGAACCTCGAGCGCCTCGGACTCTTCGTCGGTCGGCTCACGGAAAGCGACCCGCGCGGGGATGCGTTTGCCAATCAGCCCGGGGGTGACCACCATCACGAGTTGGTCAAGCTGGACGCCAGGGAATGCGAGGTGGGCCCGGGCTTCGACTTCGGCGAGTTGGCCGGCATCGACGCCCAGATGGAGGCACATCGCGGCCTTGGGCGTCAGGCGTCCTTCTCGCAGGAACACTTCCGCAGCGGCGTCGATGTGATGCGGCATCCATTCGCGCGTCTGGCCATCTTCGGACGACGGCGCATCGAACTTGCCAGCGATCGCCGCGCGGTAGACGGTATTCCCATCCACGTCGAGGCCGCGGGTGCGCAGCTCCGCGACGGCGCCGCCGGGCGTCTTCGGATACTCGCGACCAACCAGCTTCGCGCGGACGGCGCGCGGCAGCTCGTTGTCGGTGTCGCCCAGGATGACCAGGCGGTCATAGTCTTCGCGGCTCAGGATCGGTGTGCTCATCGCTTCGGCTCCATAAGTGACCGTTTTCAACATCGGTGAGTATAACCGCGTTTCGTGGATAGGCAAGTGAAAAACGATATGAACATGGAATCGCGACTCCGGCAGGGCCTTCAGGTTCGTGACCCGTCGCGCCGGGGCAGGAAACAAACTCCACCCACTTTCCTGGCTGTTCCCGCTGGCCACAGGAAACCGGGGGGGCGGGTCGGAGGACCCGCGGCCGGCCGGGGTCGGTCCGCCAGAGCCACGGTAAGGCCGATTCCCGGCCCGCTGGCGAGCGATGCGCGTAGAAATGGCCCGCGGGTCGGTGAATCCGGAGCGACCACCACGGGCCAAAGCAGCGGTTACAAGCCGCCTGCATGGGTTTCAGGGTTCAGGCACTTCAAGCGTCGTCATGATGTACGGGCAGTGCATGCAACCCCGCTTGCGTCTGATCCCGCCCTTGACCCGCTCCGTCCTCAAGGTCTCAAACCAGGTGCCCCCGCATTTCCTGCACACCGGGCCGCGTGTGCCCGGTGTGGGCAAGGCGCCCTTGCCGCCGGCCGAAGCCGCTGGGGGTAACGACCAGATTCTGTCGCCCCAACGCCCTTCGCCGGTCTTCACCACACCGATATTGCCGGCCATAATTTGGATTCGGCGTTCCTTGTGGCCGGCCTGTTCACCCTTCCGAATGACAGCGCTGGCCTTCATCGGCCCCTTGGACAGCAGGCGCTGCAGCCATTGCCGGGCAGTTTCCTTCGCGGGGGTCATAGCTTCACCCCCACCTCATCCATGAGGGCAATGATCCGGCTGACGAGCTGGTTCAGCCTGGCATCCTCGCCGGCGTCCAGCCGATCCGCGATGCCCCGCAGGGCTTCCGACAGGGCGGGTGCGCCGCCTGGTGCGCCGCCCGGGTTGAATTCGACGCGGTTTTCTTGGCATTTTGCGGATCGGACGGGGGTTCGATTCCCCCCGCCTCCAATAATCCGCACGCAGCGCTGTATCAGGCGCCGTCGACGTGACAGCATGAGGTGTCCAAGCCGCTACTGCTTGGTGTCGTCTGATCGTTCGGTTTGCGTCGAATCAGGCTCATTATCTTGGCTGGGGATCAGACACTTGATGAGGGAATGGCACGCCTTCAAGAACTCGTCTACGACGACGAGAAGCAGATAGTCCTTGTTGGTACTGAAATCATGGACAGTCAGCCGACCTCGATCGCAACCGATTGAGACAGTACCGCCGCCGAATCTGAGGTTCGCACACTTGCGATTGGGATTGTGGACTCTGGGGGTGACACCCGAAGCGGTCAAGGCTATGGGAACTCCCTGTACTACTATCCATCAGAATCTTCGCGTCCCGCAAAGCTTCTCCACGGCGGGA
>CAYVVX010000135.1:0-10294 GCA_964455315.1 uncultured Planctomycetales bacterium
GGAGGAAGGCCGTGCCGCCGATGGCGACGATCACAGCGGAGATGTGGACCCAGCGACTGATCACGGCATCAAAGGGAATATTGGTTAGCATGAACACCTTTTTAGTTCCCAAGAAACAATTGATTCGGAGGTGATGGTAGCCCCGTGGGGGAACGGGTGCAAAGCCGCGGGCCTGGTTTTTCGAGCCCCGGCGATAATCCGTCAGGGATCAGATGAAGATCTGGACGCCGGGCGGCATCCAATGGTGACATGGGCTTCCAGCCGGCGAAGCTGGTTCGACGATATGAGGTGATGCGAATGCGAACACTGCGATGTGTTCTGGCAGGCGGGGGCCTGATGAGTCTCCTGGGCTGCGCCAGCCTCGACGCCACACCCCACCTCGATGAATCGATGGACCTGATCCAGGAGCGCACCGGGCATCGGCCGGCGTGGTCGGCGCCGTGGGACGCGCAGCCGCCGCCGTGGGACGGTTCGTCGGTGCTTACCGCCGACGAAGCGGTGGTCATCGCCCTGCGCAACAACCGCGGACTGCGGGCGGACCTGGAGATGATCGGACAGGCCAACGCGGATCTGGTCCAGGCGGGGCTGATGTCCAACCCGGTGGTCAGCTTCATGGTCATGTTTCCCTCCGGCGGCGGGCGGTCGATGCTGCGCGGCTCGGAACTGCCCATGCAGCCGTTGCAGGATCTGTGGCTGATCCCGGCCCGCAAGGATGTCGCCAGGGCCCGGCTGCGCGAGGCGGTGCTGCGGCTGGCGGATCAGGCGGTGGCCCTGGCTGCGGAGGTGAAGCGGACCTACGCGCGCATCCAGTACGCTCAGAGGGCCCTGTCGCTCATCGACGATAACCAGCATATAGTAGACCAAGCCACTCAGATATTCCAGATCCGCCAGGCCGCCGGCCGGGGCTCGCAGGCCGAGGTTAACCTGTCGCGCATCCGTTCCATGCGGCTGGCGTCGGATCGGATGACGCTGCGGGCCGAGTATGACGGCGCCAGGCGGGAGCTGCTGGCCATGATGGGGCTGGCCGAGGCCTCGGCCGAGTGGCAGGTCCAACCGCTCGATGAGATGGCGACGCCGCTGCCCGCCGTTCCGCCGGAAGAGGGGCTGATGCTGGCGGCCTCGCAGCAGCGCCTGGACCTGCAGGCGATTTCCTGGCAGGCTGAGTCGGCCCGGCGCGACATCGCCCTGGCCAAGCGCGAGGGCTGGCCGGACCTGGCGCTGGGCATGACCTTCGAGCGGGCTGCGGCGCCGCCGTCGCAGAACCAGCAACTCGCCGGCCGGCTGGGCAACGCGGCCGCGGAGGGCGCCGGCGGCGGCATGGGCCGGCCGGCGCCGGCGCCGTTTTCCCCCAAGCCGCGCGACGTGAAGTACACCCTGGGGCCGATGATCGATATCGAGGTGCCCATCTTCGATCAGAACCAGGCCCAGGTGGCCAAGGCCCTGCACATGTATCAGCAGAAGACAGCCGAATACGAGGACCTGGCCCAGCGGATCGTCGGCGAAGTGCGCAAGGCGACGGTCATGCGGCGGCAGGCCCTCGAACAGGTGGAGTTCTTCCGCCGGTCACTGATCCCCGAGGTTCGCCGCAACCTGGAACTGACCAACCAGTCGTTTGCCTCCGGCCGCGAGGATCTCACCGTGTACCTGCAGGTGCAGGAGGATTACATCGAACAGCGGCTGCGGGCGCTGGAGTTCCTCCGCGATTACCTGGTGCAGACCGCGGAGCTGGAGCGGCTGGTGGGCGGACGACTGAGCAACGAGGGATCGACGAAGAACAGGGCCCTACCGGCGAGCGTACCCGCGAACCCGGACCGACAGGCAGGTGCCACGTGACCACTGAATCGAATCAGCCGTCTTCAGCCTCCCCTCCAACCCGGCCGCCCGCGTCTTCCGCCCGCAAGCCAGCGGACTGGCCGGGGGACGTGCTCTATCGCACCTGGAAGATGGTCCTGGTGGTGACACTGGTGCTGCTGGTTGGTACGGCCGGGGTGTTCGGCATCGGGCTGCTCATCGGCCGACTGTCGGGCGGTGACAAAGCCGCGGCGACGACAGCGCCTGCGTCCGGTGGTCGAGAGATCCGCACCTGGTCCTGCTCGATGCATCCCAGCGTAAACCTTCCGGGTCCGGGTCAGTGCCCGATCTGCTTCATGGACCTGATTCCCATCTACGCCGATGGTGGCGACGATATCGCTCCGGACGCCCCGATGCTCAGGCTCTCGCCGCGGGCCAGGATGCTCGCCCGGGTCGAGACCGCGCCAGTAGAAAGCACGGCCCTGACCCACACCGTCGAGATGGTCGGCAAGGTGGCGGTCGACGAAACCCGCATCACCTACATCAGCAGCTACATCCCCGGCCGGCTGGACCGGTTGTTCGTCAACTACACCGGCATCTTCGTCCGCAAGGGCGACCATCTCGCGGAGATCTACAGTCCTGACCTGCTGGTGGCCCAGACCGAGTACATCACCGCTTTGGAAACACTGGAGCGGACCCGTGCGGGCGTCGCCGATGACAATCCGGTCATGCGCTCTGCCCAGGTCATGGTCGACAGCGGCCGGCGCAAGCTCGAATTGTGGGGTATCGCCGCCGATCAGATCGAGCACCTGCGCAAGACCCGCGCGCCTTCCGACCACATGCGCATCGACGCCCCGGTCGGCGGCTGGGTCATCGACCGCCAGGGCTACGAGGGCATGTATGTCGAGACCGGCACGCGGCTGTTCACCATCGCCGACCTGACCGGGCTGTGGGTGCTGCTGGACGCCTACGAGCTGGACCTGAGCTTCATTCACTACGGGCAGGAGGTTCGCTTCGACACCGAGGCGTATCCGGGGCAGGCTTTCACCGGCAAGGTGGCCTACATTGACCCGGTTCTGCAGGAGTCCACGCGCACGGTCAAGATCCGCCTCAACGTGGACAACCCCGAGTTGAAGCTCCGCCCGGGCATGTTCGTCCGCGCCAGCCTGCAGGTGCATCTCGGCGAGGGCGGACAGGTGGTGGACAACGCCCTGGCCGGCAAGTGGATCTGCCCGATGCATCCGGAGATCGTCAAGGATACCGCCGGCAAGTGCGACCTGTGCGGCATGGACCTGGTCAAGGCGGAGGACATGGGCTTTGCCAGCAAGGACACGCCGGTGGCGCGGGTGCTGGCGATTCCGCAGACGGCCGTGCTGCTGACCGGCAAGCGGGCGGTGGTGTACGTCGAGCAGCCCGATGGCGACGGGCGGACCTACGAGGGTCGCGAGATCAAGCTCGGTCCGCGGGCGGGGGACTTTTACGTGGTGTTGTCGGGTCTGCGCGCGGGGGAACGGGTGGTGACCCGGGGCGCGTTGCAGATCGACTCGGCGATGCAGATCCAGGGCAAGCCGAGCATGATGCGTCCGGAGGGACTGATCGGCGAGGATGAGCACGAGGAGCACGCTCACGAGGCGCCGGCCAGCGCGCCGGCGTCGATGGCGATGGCCGGCGCCGGGTATCACCAGCACATGGCCCCGGTGATCGAGGCGTATCTCCACATGGCCGACGCACTGGCTGCTGATGACGCGGACAAGGCCGCGCTGGCCATGGACGATATGCGCGAGCGGATGCAGGGGGCGTCACCGCACGGTCTGAGCGGTGCCGCTGCTGAGCGTTTCGGTGAATTGACCGGCGATCTCGCCGCGGCGATTCCCGAAGCGACGCCGAAGGAGATCGAAGCCATTCGCGCTGCCCTGCCGCGGATCACTACCGCGCTGGAAACATACCTGCGGACGTTCGGGCACCAGCGGGCTGAGCCGCTGCTGCGCATGCACTGCCCGATGGCGTTCGGCGACAAGGGCGCCGACTGGTTCCAGGCGTCGCCGGTGGTGAACAACGCCTACTTCGGTTCGGGCATGCTCCGCTGCGGCGGTGTGACCGCGAAGATCGACGGTTCCGGCGCGGAGGTGCGGTGACATGGCGACCCTTCCCGCCGCGCGGATGTCACTGATCGACCGGGTGATCCGCTTCTGCCTGGAAAACAAGCTGGTCGTCTTCCTCATCCTGGGCGCGGTCTGCGTCTGGGGCTACCGGGTCATGCCTTTCCCGGTGCCGCCGGTCATTCCCCGCGATCCATTCCCGTCGACGCCATCCCCGACATCGGCGAGAACCAGCAGGTGGTATTCACCGAGTGGCCGGGGCGCTCGCCGCAGGACGTCGAGGATCAGATCACCTACCCGCTGACCAGCGCGCTGCAGGGCACCCCGGGGGTCAAGAGCATCCGGGCGACGTCGATGTTCGGCTTCTCGACGATCAACGTGATCTTCGAGGAGAAACGCGACTTCTACTGGTGCCGGTCGCGCCTGCTGGAGAAGCTCAACACCGCCGCGCAGCAACTCCCGCCGGAGGTGACACCGGCGCTGGGCCCGGACGCCACCGGGCTGGGGCAGGTGTTCTGGTACACGCTGGAAGGCTCGCACGGCGGCTTCGACCTGATGGAGCTGCGTTCGATCCAGGACTGGCAGGTGCGTTACGCCCTGCAGGCCACGCCGGGCGTCAGCGAGGTCGCCTCGGTCGGCGGCTACGTGCGCGAGTACCAGATCGACGTGGATCCGGACGCCATGCGCTCACACGACGTACGGCTCCAGGATGTGTTCATGGCTGTGCAGCGGGCCAACATCGACGTCGGCGCCGAGACCATCGAGTTCAACGGCGTGGAGTACCTGCTTCGCGGCAAGGGGTTCGTGCGCGCGGTCGAGGATCTTGAGAACGTCGTGCTGCGCGTGGCCGAGGGCGTGCCCATCTACGTGAAGAACGTGGCCCGCGTGCAGATCGGGCCGGCGCTGCGCCGCGGGATGCTGGACAAGGGCGGCGTCGAGGCGGTCGGCGGGGTGGTGCTGGTGCGCTACGGGGCGAACCCGCTGGAGGTGATCGAGCGGGTCAAGGAGCGGATCGCCGAACTCGGCCCGGTGCTGCCGAAGAAGACGCTGGACGACGGCACCGTGTCGCAGGTGGAGATTGTCCCGTTCTACGATCGCACCGTGCTGATTCAAGAGACGCTGGGCACGCTCAAGGACGCGCTGATCGGTGAGATCCTGATCACCATGTTCGTGGTGATCGTGTTCATCATGCACTTCCGCAGCGCGCTGCTGATCTGTCTGAACCTGCCCATCGCCACCATGATGGCGTTCGTGATGATGAAGCTGGTGGGGGTGGACTCCAACCTGATGAGCCTGGGCGGCATCGCCATCGCCATCGGCACCATGGTGGACATGGGTATCATCCTCTGCGAGAACATCGTCCGGCATTACGACGAAGCCCCGCCGGAAGAACCGACTCTCGAAACCATCTATCGGGCCAGCACCGAAGTCGGCGGTGCCGTCCTCACCGCCATCGCCACCACGCTGGTGTCGTTCCTGCCCATCTTCGCCATGACCGGCGCGGAGGGAAAACTCTTCCAGCCGCTGGCCTGGACCAAGACGTTCGCGCTGCTGTCCAGCGTGATCGTGGCGCTGACCATCCTGCCGGCACTGGCCCATCTGATCTTCCGCCGCGAGCAGCCTGGGCGCAAGCCTTACCATCGCGTCGGCTTCTGGATGTGGCGTGTGGTCCTCCTGGGCGCCGGCAGCTACGGCGGTCTGCGGCTCAGCCCCGTCGCGTGGCTGCTGGCGATCTATGCCGTGTGGGCGATCGTCGAGCCGTTCCTGAGCCGCAGGGGGCGCAGGGTCGGCGTTTACGTCTCAAGCTATACCGCGGCGGCGGCGGTGCTGTTCCTGGTGACCAGGTACTGGATGCCGCTGGGGCACGGCGTGGGGCTGGTCAAGAATCTCATCTTCGTGTTCGTGCTCAACATCGTCTGGGCCGGTTTGCGGCTATTCTTCATTGACTGGTATCCGTACCTGCTGGGGCTGTTCCTGCGCTACAAGGCGGCGTTTCTGGCGCTGCCGGCCACCACGGTGGTGATGGGGCTGATGGTGTGGCTGGGGTTCGGAAAGACCTTTGCCTTCCTGCCGGTACCGAAGCCACAAACCGCAGGGGCGGAGCCCACCATCTACCAGCAGGTGTGGAACGCCGGGCTGCACACCTTCCCGGGCATCGGGCGCGAATTCATGCCGCCGCTGGACGAAGGCTCGTACCTCTACATGCCTTCACTGATGCCGCACGCCGGCATCGCCGCGGCCCTGGAAACCATCTCGCTTCAGGATCGGGCCATCAGCGCCATCCCGGAGGTCGACAGTGTGGTCGGCAAGCTGGGCCGGGCCGAGACGGCCATCGATCCCGCGCCGGTGTCGATGGTCGAGACCGTGATCCTGTACAAGACCGAATACCAGCACGATCCGCTGACCGGCGAACTGGTCCTCGACGACGATGGCCAGCCCATCCGCCAGTGGCGCGATCACATCCGCACACCGCGCGACATCTGGGACGAGATCGTGCGGGTGGCCGACATGCCGGGCGCCACCGGAGCGCCGCGTTTGCAGCCGATCGCCACCCGCCTGGTCATGCTGCAGTCGGGCATGCGGGCGGCCATGGGCGTGAAGATCTACGGTCGCGACCTGGAGTCGATCGAAACGGCCGGTTACGCCGTCGCCGACGTGCTCAAGCAGGTGCCCGGGGTCGATCCCGCCACGGTGGTGCCCGACCGGGTGGTGGGCAAGCCGTACCTGGAGATCGAGATCGATCGCGAGCGGATGGCCCGCTACGGGGTGAACATCCGCGACGTGCAGGACGTGATCGAGATCGCCCTGGGCGGCGTAACCGCGAGCATGACCGTCGAGGGGCGCGAGCGCTATCCGATCCGGGTGCGCTACCCGCGCGAGCTGCGCGACAACCTCCAAGCCATCGAGCGGGTGTTCGTGCACGGTGCCGGCGAGCAGCAGATCCCGCTGGGTCAGCTCGCCACCATCCAGTACGTCCGCGGGCCGGAGATGATCAAGAGCGAGGACAACACCCTGGTCGCCTACGTCAGCTTCGACAAGCTGCCCGGCTACGCCGAGGTGGACGTGGTCGAGGCGGCCGACCGGCTGATGACCCACCAACTGGCCAGCGGCGAACTGAAACTGCCGGCGGGCGTTGATCGCAAGCCGGTGTTCGCGGGCAGCTACGAGGGGCAGCTTCGCTTCCAGCGCGAGCTGTCCGTGCTCCTGCCGCTGTCGCTGTTCATCATCTTTATCCTGCTCTACTTCCAGTTCCGCAGCGTGCCCATCACCTTCGTGGTGTTCATCGGCATCGCCGTGGTGTGGGCGGGGGGCTTCCTCGGCCTGTGGGCGACGGCCCAGCCGTGGTTCCTGAACTTCGAGGTCTTCGGGCGGAACATCCGCGACGTATTCAACCTGAAGCCGTACAACCTCAGCACGGCGGTGTGGGTCGGGTTCATCGCCCTGTTCGGCATCGCCACCGACGACGGCGTGGTCATCACCACCTATCTGAACCAGACCTTCGGCCGCAAGCCGGTCAGCGGCATCAACGACATCCGGGCCCACACCATCGAGGCGGGCAACCGCCGCGTGCGCGCCTGCCTGATGACCACCACCACCACGGTGCTGGCATTGATGCCGGTGCTGACCAGCACGGGTCGCGGCGCCGACGTGATGATTCCCATGGCCCTGCCCAGCGTCTGGGGCATGACCCTGGAGCTGATCACGCTGTTCACCGTGCCGGTAAGCTACTGCCTGATCAAGGAATCGCTGTGGCGGGCCGGTGTCCGCCAGGGGCATTTCGTCGCCTCGGCGTAGAGCCATCCAGGGCGCTCACAGGTGAATCATCTTGCGTCCCTTGCGCAACCACCGCATGATGGGTTTCGACACCAGTTCGTGCATCACCGGAGACTCGATCATGCGCCATGCGTTCCAGACCCTTCTGCTCCTCACATGCGTCACCTCCGCCGCGCTCTCCGCCGAAGATGCGACGCGCCCCAACGTCCTGCTGATCATGACCGACGACCAGGGCTGGTTCGACCTCGGCTGCCACGGCAACCCGGCCATCGAGACGCCGACCATGGACCGGCTGGCGAACGAAGGCGTCGAGTTCACCCGCTTCTACGCCTGCCCGGTATGTACGCCGACCCGGGCGTCGCTCATGACCGGGCGCTACTACCATCGCACCCGCGCCATCGACACCTACATGGGCCGGGACACGCTCGACGCCGGCGAGATCACCCTGGGGCAGATCTTCCAGCAGGCCGGCTACCGCACCGGGCAGTTCGGCAAGTGGCACCTGGGCCGGTACATGAAGTATCACCCCAACGAACGGGGCTTCAACGACTACTTCGGGTTCTGGCAGTACGGGTTCATCAACCGCTACGACGACTCCGACGAACTGTGGGACAACAAGCAGCCGGTCATCACCACCGGCTACGTCACCGACGTGCTCACCGATCAGGCCATCCGGTTCATCCGCGAGAATCGGCAGCGGCCGTTCTTCTGCTACGTTCCCTATAACGCCCCGCATTCCCCGCACCTGGTGCCGGATCCGTTCATTGACCGGTACCTGAAGAAGGGGCTGCCCCTGCGCGAGGCGCGCATCTACGGCATGGTCACCTCCATCGACGAGAACATCGCCCGGCTGCTGGCGACCCTCGATGAGCTCAAGCTCTCCGATGACACGCTGGTCATCTTCATGACCGACAACGGGGGGGTGAGCCACTTCTACAAGGCCGGCCTGCGCGGCAACAAGGGCTCGGTGTACGAAGGAGGCGTGCGCGTACCGCTCATGCTGCGCTGGCCGAAGCGGTTTGCCGCGGGGCTCAAGATCGACGCGATGGCCATGCACCTGGATCTGCTGCCGACGCTGTGCGAACTGATCGGCGCCAGGGAGCCCGACGACCGGGTCATCGACGGGCGCAGCCTGATGCCGCTGATCCGCGCCGGCGGGGGGGCGAGTCCGCACGACTACATCTTCCATCAGTGGAACCGCGTGGTGCCCAAGCCCTCGGAGAGCTGGGCGGTGTACGACGGGCGCTACAAGCTGGCCAACGGCGAGCTGTTCGACTTGCAGGAAGATCCCGGCGAGTCGAAGAATCTCGCCGCCGGGCAGCCCGAGCGGGTCGCGAAACTTCGCGAGGTCTTCCTCAACTGGTTCAAGGAGGTCACCGACCGGACCTACCAGCGCGTTCCGATCGAGGTGGGCCGGGCGGACGAGAACCCCGTCGAGCTGGACATCACCTGGGCCGACCCGATCGGCACCACCATCCAGCCGCGTTACCGCAACTACAACCGCGACGCCACCACGAACTGGTCCGTGGAGGGCGAAGGCGTGCGGTGGAAGATCGAGGTGGTGACCCCGGGAACCTACGATGTGCTGCTGGAATACGGCTGTTTGCCCGGGAACGCCGGCTCGAGCTTCACGGTTCGGGCCGGAGGGCGCGAGGTGCGCGGCAGCGTTGAGGCCACGCCGGGCACGGAGGTGTACGTGAGCTTTCCGGCAGGAAGCATCGAGCTGTCACCCCCGGACACCAGCTTCGAGATCGTCGCCGACAAGATCGTCGGGAAAGACCTGATGGGGCTTCACAAGGTGTGGCTCAAGCGGCGGTCCTGAACCGCCGCCGGGCGAATCACTGGTACTTGTCGTGGCACTCGCCGCACTTGGCGTGGATCTGGCGGCGAAGCTCCTCACCCTTGGCGGTGTCCTTGGCCTTGGCGGCCTTGGCCAGCTCGAGGCAGAGATCCCGGGCTTCGACGGCCCACTTCCGGTAGTCCGGCTTGTCCTTCTGCCAACTGTTCACGTTGGACAGCTCGGCCAGCACGTAGGCGTGCATCTCGAGGTGCTTGAAGTTGGGGCTCTCTTCCTTGAGCAGCTTGCCGATCTGGCTCCAGTGGTAGTCCTGCCCCTCCATCAGGGGATGAACCGGCGCCACCGGCTTGTACGGCGCCGCGGCCGGCGCGGCCTGCTCCTCGCTGTGGACCTTCTGAACCACCACCAGACACCAGGCGCACCCGCCGATGACCGCCGCAGAAAGCAAAGCACGACGAAGATTCACAGCCGCAACTCCTTCTCAATCCTACCCAAGTAACAGATCACCGGCTGACTCCGGGATAGGGCATTCTCCCCAACCGCGCCGCCATGTCAAGCTGCTTCGGCGCTGGCGACGAGCCTTCACGAGCCTTGGGGGCCGGGCCAACGCTGTTACGGACCGGCCAGCTTGCGTTCGATGAAGCGGTTGACCTGCTCGGGATGGGTCAGGTTGATGAGGTGTCCGCCGTCGGAGATGACCTCGTCCGGGCGCACCTTGCGGAGCGGGATGATCCGGTCGGAGGCCCCGTGAATGTGATACACGGGGCAGGCCAATGGGCTGGGACGCCGCCAGTAGAGCACCATGCGCCCCACCCGCCGCAGGTAGAGCACC
>CAYVVX010000136.1:0-10283 GCA_964455315.1 uncultured Planctomycetales bacterium
GCCACCACGACATCGGGCGAAGAGGTGTGGTTCCCGGGCTGTTTCTCATGTGCCCCGGATGGGCCGCGGGCCTCCCTGGTGACGGTTGAGGAAGCTTTTATCGATCCCGCGTTCGACGACCTGGCCATCGTGCTGACCAACAACGCATCGCAGTGCCTGCGGGTTCGGCTGCTGCTGGGGAGGGTGGACATGGACGGCGGCGATACGGATTGCGCGGCCATGTACCGGACCAGTGCGGAAGCCGCGGCGAACAACGTGACGCTGGTCTTCATCGAGAACGTGTCTTCGCTGGGGCTCAGCGGCGCGGTGACGGTGGATCAGACGCTGGTTGAAGACGAAGGCGCCACTCCAGCAGCGTGCGAGGGCTGCGGGTCAGCAGCGGGGGGTCCTGTGTGCTGTCAGCCCTGAGGTGGTCAGGCCGTGCCTGCGGCTCATTCAGCGGGGATCCGGTGCCGCGCTGGAGGGTGAGCGAGGCCCAGAAGCTCAGCCAGTCGGCGGCGGACAGCGGGCTCTCGTCGGGAACCATGTGGACGGCCTTGAGCATCCACACACCGTCCTGGTCAAGCTTGATGCGGATGCGTCCGAGGTCGTCGGTGCGGACGATGCGGGGGCTCACCTCGCTGGATTGGTGTACGGCCATGACCTGGATGCCGGCGCAGGGCTCGCCCGCATAGAGCACTTCGAATCCGGTCGGCGCGTCGCCCGAGACCAGCGGATCCTCGATCGGCACGATCTCCAGCGTGAATCCCATCCGGCGGTCGAACCCCGCGTGGTCGTCCCCCACCAGAACCAGGCACTTGGCGCAGCGGGCGAACCGTTCGCGGCCGGGGAGATCTCTCTCCCCGCGTGCCGCCCGTGACTCGATCACCCGCTCCAGACCCTCCTGGCGAAGGTAGGCTGTGAAGACATCAGCTTTCAGCTCGATGGCCGTGGCCCGGCTCTGGTAGCCGATGACGTGGAGACCAGGTTCGCGCACGCGGAGCACTCCCGCGGGGTCGTGCCCGTCGAGCCCGACGATGGGGCGCTCGGCTTCCGCGGTGAGGTCGATGAAGCGGTCCATGTGGGAACGGTCCCGGACGACCGCCTGGCCTTCATGAAAGCTGGGGCCGAGCCGCAGCCGCACCTGCAGAAGTTCCCCCGGGTCCGGGTGAAAGGCGGAAGGCTCGATCCAGAAGTCGTGGGCCAGACTCACCGCCGGCAGGGCCAGCACAAGCGCGGTTGCGATCAGGGCGATGCCCAGCGGGAATTCGCGCTTTCTCACGGGCATTGTGAGTCCTTGAGATTGGCCGGTCCGGCGTGTGGCGTCCCGAGGTAGGGGAACACCTGATTGTAAAGCTGATCGTTGGCGTTGACGTTATCGCCGAGCAGGGTGGTGGTCGCAAAGGTGGGGCCGGAGGCGACCACGGTCAGGAGAATGTCGACCACGTCGTCGCCGATGCGGCGCCCGTTGGGAAAACCGCTGGGAGCGATGAACCCGCCCTGCGTGGGCGCGACGTCGCCGCCGATCACGCTCAGGCGATTGAAGCCGGCTTGCCCGGGCAGTCGAACCGCATCGGTTTCAACGACGACCTTGAGGACATCCGGCATGGCGATCTCGACCAGGTCCCCCCGTTCGGTGGTCGCGAAGTTGGTGCCAAAGACGAGGTTGAGCAGCTCGGGGAGCTCAGGATCGAGAAGGAACTCCGTGAGCTGGCCGGCGTCGCTGGTCGGGGAGCTGCGGTTGAACTGATCCTTGGATCCCAGTGGAACGATCACTTCGTTGATCAGCGGAATGCCCATCCGGCTGACCTGGACCCAGGGGCCGAAACTGAGCTTCTCAGCGTTAGTGCGACGGATGTCAATGCGGCGACGACTGGTGGAGGCCCAGACGCCGACCACGTCCACCACTCCGGTGAAAGGAGCGAATTGCTGAACGGGGGCCAGGCTCTCGACGGGAATCTGCAGCTCGTAGCTCAGGACGTTGTACCCCTTGAAGCCGTCGACACCGCCGCCCTTCTGGCCAAGTCCCGTGCCGGGCGGGGCACCGGTGGTGTCCACGATCCGGGCGTCGAGCAGGTCGAAAATCGCGGCCGTGTCGGCGTAGAAGCCGTCGTCGCGAGGCCCGGCCCAGCCGACTTCGCCGCCAAGGGTGAAGGCGTAGGCCTGCTGGGTGTAACCGTCCAGTTCGGTGACGTTGGTGGCGCCGGATATGGCCCTGCCGGTATTTGCATCATTGTAGAGAGGCGTCGTGCGGGCGCCGACATTGGGGGGCGCCGTGACGCCGCTGCCGATATCCTCGGTGACGCCGCCTTCGGTCTTGGTGATGAAGTAGTTCTGCATGTAGTTCTGGCGGGCATCGCCGACGAAGCCGATGGAACCGATCTCGGTGCCGCGACCGTAGGAGAGAATCGTATTGGGATTCTTCAGCGCCGGCGCGGTGACCGGGTTGACATCGGAAAACTGGAAATCGTAGCGGGTGACGTCCTCACCGGTTCCCGGGTGGGTGAGATGGATGCTGTAAAGCACGTCATCGGCGAACCGATCATAGATCACCCCATCGCCGGGCTCCGAGAAGGGACGCACGGAAACGAGCACGTTCAGCACCTTCTGGTTGGAGTCGTTGAACTTGGTGCCGATGAAGGCGTAGACGTCGGTGATGTTGGCCTGCGGATCCTGCTTGATCAGCGGGGCATCGCTGTGGCTGGCAGCCTGAGCGCTGTGATGGGGTGACCAGACCGCGGCGACGAAGAGCGCGCAGATTACCTGTCGCATCGCAGATTGCTCCTTGGTACGAGTAACGGCAGCCCGAACGTGTACCCTGCCAAAGGGTGGAGGGTGACTGCCGAGTTCAGTTGTGGCGTCGGCCCGCGCCGCGGGCCCGCGCCAAAAACGTAAGGCCGGCCAGCAGCAGCAGCCCGCTTCCCGGTTCAGGGATAACCGGGCCGGTCGTCGATCCCGAGAAGAACGTGCCGTTCACGTTCAGGGACTCATATCCGACCGGCCCGGGTCCGTAGGGGCTGTCGAACGTGAACAATCCCGCCGGGAGCGCGGGCTCAAACAAGTTCTGGTCCCCGATGAAATCAAGGTATCCGAGGCCGGGATCGAAGCTGGTGGCGAAGCCGGCAGGACCGGAGAGGTTGCTGATCGCGCCCGGCTCGGCGGGGATCAGCAGGCTGAGAATCACCATGTCGATCGCCGTGGTGTTGGTGGCGGTGTACTCGTAGTGAAACATGCCGCCGCCGGTGGGCATGACATCGACGGTGATGTCAAACTGGCCGTGGACCGCCGGGGCCGTGAATCCGATGGCAAGAATGGGCAGAAAAAGGCGCAAACGCCGAAGAAGCGCCATGATAACCCGCCTCCTGACACCCCGAAATGAGACCCGAACGAAATGAACTGCTATCTGAGATTAACACTTCAAGAGGTGAGGTCAACCAAAAAACAATGGAATTCTTGGGTTTCGAGTCGTTTTCCATCACCTGCCCGGCCGGGGTCATGGCCTTTCGGTGATGGGCTGCGAGGCCGCTTCGGCCGCGAAATAGTCGGGGTTGTGCTGCCGCAGGAGGCGGAGGCCTTCTGCCCAGAAGGTCGCCACCGCGGGCGAACGGGCGGCGCGGGTGGCGAGTTTGTTGGAGCTTTTGCCAAGCTGGAGGGTGGCGCGGATGACCTCGTTCACGGAAGTGCCGGCTTCCGCGAGGATATCGCCGCCGGGGGCGATGACCCGGCTGTGGCCGTGCGAGCCGCCGTCGCTGCCGCCGTCCCCGGCGTTGCAGTGGACGATACTGATCCCGTTCTCGACGGCGCGGGCCATGATCTGGCTGCGGTAGTTGTCCCACTTCCGGGCCGTCTTGGATTCGCAGCTCGTGTAGATGCCGAACTTTGCCCCGGCCAGAACGGGGATGCGGACCAGCTCGGGGTAGCGCTCATCGTGGCAGATCATCAGCGTGCAGGGGATGCCGTCAATGCGGAGGATGGCCAGCCGGTCGCCGTCCGCGAAGAAGCTCTTGACGCAGAAGAGCTTGTCGTAGCGGATGACCAGCTCTCCGTCGGGATCGTAGACGAAGGCGCCGTTGTACCAGCGGCCGTCGCGGCGATAGGCGGAGCCGACCACGGCGTAGAGGTCGCTGGCGTCACAGGCGGCGGCGATGCGCCCCAGGGCGGCGTCGATGTCGGGCTGGCGGAGCTTTTCGATGACCTTGGTATCGTAGCTGGACAGGGCACACTCGGAGAAGACCACCAGGCGGGTGCCGGCGTCGTGTTCCTTTTCGATGGCGGCGATGATGCGGGCGGCGTTCTCGTTGAGGTCGGCGGTGATGTCGAACTGAACACAGGCGACCCGCAGGGTGTCCGTGGCCGGGGCGGGCTGGGTTGTCGGGGGAACATCGGCGGCTTGGGCGGTGGGCATGGTCAGGGAGCAGATCATGCAGAGGATCAGATGACTGCGACGCATGTGTCGTACTCCGGGGCGTTCAGGCCGCGACGGCGTGGCACGCGGAGGCCGCGTCGTTCTCGCGGGAACGGCCGGCACGGGGGCCGGCCGCTACGGGTGGGCACAGCCCATCTTGCTTCTCGGCTCCCCTACTTTGCCAGCAGAGGGAACTCGGTGATGCGCATCTGCGTGCTGCCGTAGGGGACCAACTCGAGCTCTGCGATCGGCTCGTCCGAGTTCACCGGGCTCTTCGGCGGGTCGCCGGCGGAGTTGTGCTCCATCTTCCAGTCGGGAATCAGCCGGCCCTTCACTTTCAGCACCACCGGCGGAGCGTCGTTGGCGTAGGGCACCTTGCTGATCTCATGCGTTACCACGTTGACGTCCTTGCCGGGGTCCGCGGGGTCGAGCATGAGACCATAATTCCAGGGAGTGGTAGCACGAATCTCGTAGTCCTTGACCGGCAGCTTGTCGTGGTGCGAGGCGAGGACGTGGAACTCGGCACCGACCTTGAGCGCGTAATACAGCGGCCCGCGGAGGATCGACACGGCGTCGTTATAGCGCCGCTCTGTGCGGACATTCATGGGCAGCGTGAGGGTGACCGCGTCGCCGTTCTTCCAGGTGCGCTCGATGCGGGTGAACGCACCGGGTTCCGGCTTGCTCTGCTTGCCGTCGACCTCGAGGGTGGCCCCCGTCGCCCAGCCCGGAATCCGCGTCACGAACGGGAAGGCATGCTCGCCGGTCATCTTCATGGTAAAGGTGACGATTCCGTCGAACGGGTATTTCGTCTCCTCGATGATGGTCACCTCCGCGCCGTCAGCGCCGACCTTGGCGGTGACGCGGCTCGGTCCCAGGGCCACCGCGGCCAGGCCGTTGTCCGGCGTCGCCATCCACATGTGCGGGACGAACTTGGGCCAGCCCTGGTGCATGTTGGCGGTGCAGCAGCCGTAGTGCGGCTCCAGCCCGTAGAGGTTGGAGGTGTCGCTGTTGGTGGACCACTGGCGCTTGGCGTCGGAGCAGAGCACCTGGTTGGCCTGCTGATCGTACTGGTGGGCCCAGTAGTCGGCGGTGCAGGCGCCGGGATTGGCGTTGTACGCCAGCAGCTCCAGGCGATCGGCGAAGACGGGGTCACCCAGGGATTCGACGAGCTTTTCCAGGGAGAACATCAGCTCCACGACCGCGCACAGCTCGGTGCCCTGCGTCGGGCGCCGGCCGGAGAGGTGTTCATCGCCGGAGAAGCGCCCGGCGACCTGGCCGTGATAGCGGTCCAGCTCCTCCAGCGCGGCGTAGCTGCCCTTCTTGTCCGAATCGCTCTTCGAAAGCTGATACAGCACGCCGGGATGCTTGACGGCCATGGCCAGGTTCACCACATGGCAGAAGTGGCTGTACTTGATCCCCCTGGCCAGGGCCTCGTCGTCGTAGGGGAAGTCGAGGAAGAACTTCGTCCAGTCGAAGCTGTTGTCGGCGATGCTCCGGGCGACGGCCAGGACGTCCTTGTCGCCGGTGCGGTTATAGAGCCAGAAGGCGGTGACGAGGTTCTCGCGGGCCCGCACGCCGCGCCACTCCTTGTCGGGCCAATCGGGCGGGGCGTCCTTCAGGTAGCGGAAGTAGTCGTGGATGATCTTCAGCGCCCGCTCGTCGTTGGTGGCTTCGTAGTACTGGGTGAGCACCTTGAGCCCGACCGCCAGCGGCCAGCGATCGTTGTTCTTCTTCGGCCCGAACCAGCCGTTGTCCTGCCCGCTGGCGAGAATGGGCTCCATCCACTGCTTGACCTTGTCCTTCAGGCGCGGATCGTCGAGCAGGTAAGCGAGCGGGACGAGCCCGTCGAGGTAGTACGGCCCGCGCTCCCATGCGTCGCCGTCGCCGCCTTTCCAAGCGGAATCGGACACGCTCTTCCAGAACTCGTCCAGATGCCCGGTAAGCCCGTTGGCCTGCACGGTGAGCTGGTCTCTGAGCCAGCCCTCGGGCCTGACCGCACCGAGCGGCAGGGCGGTGAAGGCGGACTCGGCCAGCGGCGGGCGGTTGGACGGATAGTGCTTGTTGCCAGCGAAGGCAGGCAGGGTCATGGTCAGCAGCATGGCAGTGACAATGACAGGCGTTGGCTTCATGTGGTCAATCCTCGCGATGCGGGTGACGCTTCGGTCCCCGAGGGAAGTCCTGAGGCACGATGTCGATCAGCCGGGGATCTTACCGGGACCGGTCCGGGATGGCGACATGCAGGCGCTGGCGACCGTATCCGCGCGAACGGCCGGCAGAGACCCGGCCGCTGCAGCTCATCATTCGGAGCCGATCATTTCCCCGCGGCCAGGCGCTTGAGCCGGTCGAGGTACATGGGCACTTCCTCGTGGGGTTTGTCGCCCTCGTACTCGAGGGCCACGTAGCCGCGGTAGCGGGCGGCGCGGAGGATGTCGATGATGCGGGCGAAGTCGGCCGGCTCGGTGCCGCCCGCGGCGGCGCGGACCAGGGTCTTGACCTGGCAGGTGACGGCGCGGGGGGCGGCCTTGGCCATGTCGCCGTAGGGATCGGCGTGGAAGTTGCCGGTGTCGAGGTTGATGCCCAGCCAGGGATTGTCGACCGCGTCGAGGAGGCGAAGCAGGTCATCGGCCCGCTCGGTGAGGAAGCCGTGGTTCTCGATGGAAAGGAAGATCCCGCGGCTGGCGGCGTAGTCGGAGGCCTCCTTCATGGCTTCAACGACGTACTTGAAGGTGGTGTCACGATCAGTCTCCTTGAGCGGCTTGCCGGCAAAAATGCGGATGGCCGGGGAACCGAGCTTCACGCAGCGATCGACCCAGTCCTTGACCAGTTGAACCTGCTCGTTGCGCTGCTCGCCCGGGGGAAAGCAGAAGTTGTTGCCCACCGGCGTGCCGCTGATCTCGAGCCCGGCCAGGAAAACCTCGCGTTTGAGCTGGTGCAGGTAGGCGTCGCCGGTGCTGAAGAAGTAGTAAGAGGTTGCTTCGATGGCGTCGATGCGCCAGCGGGCGGCCATCCTGACCAGGTCGATGAGGGACATGGTGCCCTTTTCGCCGGGCTTGTCCATGTCGCGGCGGTAGGAATAGGCGGCCACGCTGACCTTGAGTACCGCCGGCAGGGGGCCGCCTTCCGGCGCCGCGCCGGCGGCGGAGTTGTTCTCCTCGACGGCACCGGTCGCAGGCAGGGACAGACCGCTCGCGGCCGCACCGGCGACAACGGAACGCAGAAAAGTTCGACGGGTGGGGGGCATCGGATGACTCCATGACCGTAACGGATGAACGCCGCTGTGGCTTTGCCGCGACATGCTACGGTTGCTGAGATCCGTCGGCAATGGAGGTCGGCACGTCATGCGTCGCAGGTGACGAGTTACCCCGGGCAGTGCGGCAAAGCATTGACGCACGAATAGCCCCGCGCACGCCCCACCCAGGCAAACGCTGCAGGCTGCGCGGACCTCAGATCGAGCAGGAGCCCCGACCGCGCTTGTGCAGGTACTTCTGGTGGTATTCCTCGGCGCGGTAGAAGGGTGCCGCCGGGGTGATCTCGGTGACGATGGGTCGGCGGAAACGTCCCGATTGGGCCTGGCGGTCCCGCGAGGCGATGGCCGCGGCCTCTTGTTCGGGCGAGTGGACATAGATGGCGGAGCGGTACTGCGAGCCGATGTCAGGGCCCTGGCGGTTGAGAGTGGTCGGGTCATGGATCGACCAGAACAAGTCGAGAAGCTGGTCGTAGCTGACGCGGGCGGGGTCGTAGCGGACCTGTACGACCTCGGCATGCCCGGTGCGATCGGTGCACACCTGCTCGTAGGTGGGCTCGGGCAGGCTCCCGCCGCTGTAGCCGACGGCGGTGTCGATCACGCCGTCAAGCTTGCGGAAGGCCTCCTCGATACCCCAGAAACACCCGGCACCAAACGTCGCGGTCTCGCTTGCCATGAAGGCTCCTTTGAAACACAGAACCAGGGACAGGGGGATTATATGCCGGGGGAATTGAGAAGTGATAAGTGAGAAAGCGGGAAGGTGAGCACGGAGAGGCGCGGCTCACGTTCGCATGCGGGAGCGCTTGGCAACCGCGGGGCTTCCGGAGATAGTAGGCAAATGGCATCGAGAATGATCGAAAAAACGGTCGGCACGCTGAAGTTGCAGGGGTACAGCGTGGCCGGCGAGGAGTCGGTGGCGGCCCTGCCCGAGCTCAACGTCGGCTTCGACGTGGGGCGGGCGCCGCGGGAGCTGATCAGCATCGACCACGTCTGCCTGTCCCACGGGCACATGGACCACGCGGCCGGCCTGGCGTACTACTTTTCGCAGCGGAACTTCCAGGGGGCGCCGCCGGGTTGCGTGATCCTGCACCACAAGCTGGTCGGCCCGGTGGAGGATCTGCTGCGGGTGTGGGGACGGATCGAGGGACATGTGTCCCCCGCCCGGATCGTGGGGGTCGACGAGGACGAGGACTTCACCGTGCGGCGCGGGCTGGTGGTGCGCCCGTTCCGGGTGCGCCACGCCGGGGCGGCGCTGGGCTTCTCGCTCATCGATGTTCGCAAGAAGCTGCGCCCGGAGTACGTGGAGCTGTCCGGCCAGCAGATTGTGGAGCTGAAGAAGCAGGGCGTGGAGGTCGAGTATCGCCTGGAAGTACCGCTGGTGGCGTATTGCGGGGATTCAGCGTTGGGCCCGTACCTGGACCATGACCACGTGCGCAACGCCGAGGTGCTGATCGCCGAGTGCACCTTCTTCGAGCCGGACCACCTCGAACGGGCCCGGCTGGGGCAGCATACCCACGTTCGCGACCTGCCGGAGCTGTTCGAGCGGGTGCGATCTCCGCACGTGGTGCTGACCCACCTGACCCGGCGCACAGGGATTCACCACGCCAGGCGGGCGCTCGCAGAGCTCCTGCGCCCGGAGGATCTCGAGCGGGTGACGATGCTGATGGAGTTGCCGCCGAGGAAGCGGGGGATCAGAGAACCTCAACCACCGAGTTGAGCTCGCCGAAGGGGTTGCTCTCGACGTTCGGGTTGTGCGGATCGTTGCGCCAGTCGCCGTCCACCACCAGCCGGTAGCGGTACGCGCCGCGCTCCAGCGGCAGGAACAGCTTGAAGGTGTCCGCCGCGCCGTTGACCATCATCTGGTGCGATTCGGGCGACCAGTTGTTGAAGTCACCGGCCAGCGAGACGCGCTGGGCACCCGGCTGCTTGACGACGAAGAGCACGCCGCTCTCGCTGGGCTGGGGGCCGTAAATGTCATCGATCTTGCGCTGGACGTCTTCCGGCGAGGCGGGCACATCGTCGCGGTTTTCACGCCCGTCGGCCTTGAAGAGAGGGCGGGAAGTGGCCAGCAGCTTCTCGGCCCGGCTGGCGAGGTCTTCAACCTGCCGCAGGATGGTGGTCGACTCGGACTCCTGCCCGTTGCAGGCGGCGATGATCTCGCGGGCCAGCCGCAGGAAATCGCGGTAACCCATGCTGCCGGGATCGTACTCGGTGATGGGCTGGCCGAAGCTGGCCCCTTCGCGAAGCTTGGTGTTGAAGTTGATGAAGGTGTGGCACATCTGGGCGCCGAACTTGCGCTTGAGCTCGTTGAGAATCTCCCGTCCCAGCTTGGTGCGCACGTCGTAGAGGTTGGCGAGCACGCGGACCTCCAGCGGCGTCTGGCGGGTGGCCTTGATCTTGTTGATGGTCTCCAACTGCTTGGTCAGCCCCTGCAGTGAGAAGTAGCCGGTATCGACCGGGATGATGACTTCGCCGGCCGCGGCGAGAGCATTCCGGGTCAGCAGCCCGATGTGCGGGGGGCAGTCGATCAGCACGAAATCGTACTTCCCGTCCACGTCGGCCAGCGCCGCCCTGAGCCGCTCCTCGCGATCGGCATCATCCCGAACCAGGGGCTCGAACTCGGCCAGCGCGGTGGTGGCCGGGGAGAGGTCGAAG
>CAYVVX010000137.1:0-10255 GCA_964455315.1 uncultured Planctomycetales bacterium
ACCCGCTTCATCCGGGAGACGATCGGCGCCAGGCGGGCCCAGTTCTCCGCGGTACGCCGATCCGCATGGTTGAACACGGCGTCGGCATCGGCCAGCAGAGGCAGCACCTCCGCGACCACATCCGAGGCTTTTCTCCGGGCCGCGTCCGGCAGTCGATCGAGCATGGCGCGGATCTCGGCCAGTTGTGCTTTGAGCTCGGTCAGCGTTGCTGAGATGGCCGGCGACTCCATGGGGTAGGAGGCGGCTGCGAGCTGGCGGCCGTCTTCGCCGGTCAACGAGAGCCTGACGCCGCGGATCTCATCGTCATCGATCCGGCAGGTGATCGCGCCGTCCGCGGAAAGCTTCCCGCCGCCCAGGCGATGGGCCGAGCCGGTGCGGCCGATGCCGGTCAGCTCGTAGCTCACACCCGGCCCGGCCTGGACGCGGAAGCGGCTGGCTCCCATCCCGACCGGAGCCATCTCCATGAACCGGACGGGCGGGATGCTCGCGTCGCCGAACTCAACCTGGCCGTAGTATTGCGGGCTCTGCAGCGATCCGATGGTGGGCGACCAGATGCTCCTGTGCGATGCCTCCCCGCTGGGGCTGTTGCGACAGAAGTTCATTCGCCAGACATCGCCGGCGCGCGGAGGGGGCACCGGCTTGAACGCCGCGAATGGAATCGCCATCACCGCCGACCAGCCGTCCGCATCGATCGACGTCTCTGCCGTCCAGGTCGCGTCCCAGGACTTGTCCAGGACTTCGGCGTCAAACCTGACGCCCTGCGCGTTGACAATGAAGTGATACAGCGACGACCGCTCCCCGGGCGGGCGGATCAGCATTTCCACGCTGTCATCGCGCCACACGGGTCCGTCGCGTTCGGTCACTTCCGCTTTCAAGGGTGCCGCGCCCGCTGACTCACAGCGGAATCGCACCCACAACGTTTCGCTATCGTAGGCCAGCTCGACCCAGGTGGAAGCCGGCGCCATCGCACCGCCATCCACCTCGAGAAAGCCGCCCAGTCGCGCGGCTTTCGACCACGGTGGATCATGCGATGCCGCCTCGGCCCCGCCTGTGGTGGACAGCCGGGGGATCATGATCATCGGCGATGATTCGGTCCGGCCCAACGCATCCCCCTCCGCGGCCAGGGCGGCATGGTGTCCGGGCCCGGCGAGCAACATCCACAGGAGTGGGACAGCAGCTTGACGATACATGCGATGCCTCGCGTCAGAAGCCGAGTGACGGACCGGTGTGACAGTCCATCGACCAGGGTCCGTCCGGCGACCACGCCAGGGGCGTTCCCCACCACGCCGGAAGATCGACACATAACCTTCTACAAAAAAATGACTTACGAACAAATGGCTGGCCGCTCTGCCGGGGCAATCAACCGGTTCCTCCAGGGTCTCCCCCGGCTATCAGGCCTTCCGATCCCGGCCCGGCTTTTCCAAAAACGGTCAGAAAATCCCTTGACATTCGACAGCCCATCCCGGTAGGATCATGTTAACAGAATCAGCCGTCACCTGTTAACTGGCAGCCTGATCATCTGGGAGGAGTGCATCCGGCGATCTCATTTCCATTTCGCCGGAAGCCAATGTGAATACAAAAAAGGAGGAGGCAGGGCGTTCCTGTCCCCGCGTTTGCGCGGGTACACGGTGGTGTCTTGGAATTGTTTTCGTATTGGTTGTGCGCATGTCCAACTCACCGTGTGTCTCTGGAATGTGCGTCGCGCGCTTTGGTCGGCCATTGAAGGCAGAATGACGCCAGAACGGTTGACTGACCCGCGGACGCGAATCTGGAAAAGGAGGAAAAGCGATGAAGAAAGCGATCCTGTTGTCATGCTTCATGGCCGTGCCGGCCTTCGGAGCGTTGTCCTGGTCTGAGAACTTCAACAGCTACCCCGGCGGTACCACGAACTGGGGTGCGGGCGCGGTGGCCAACGGCTGGACCATGCCGTCCAACGACGTCAAGATGGACGGTTACATCCCGTCCGGTGGCTCGGGCAGTTCGCCCCGGCTCAGCGGTGCCGATCAGAGCGCCATCACCAACTTCAGCGGCACCACCCAGTCCTACGGCCCCAAGCCGGGCGAGAACGTCGTGCTCACCTACCGGGCGGCTTTCAGCCGTTCGGGCAGCGAGACGGAGTATCTCAACGGCCACGATTTCATCGCCCTGGGCGCAACCCAGGCGGACATCGATGCCATCCCGCATGACAAGGATGCGGTCCTGGGCGCGCCGGTCAATGCCATCGCACTGGGACACCAGGGCGGCATTGCTGGGGTCGGTGGCAACCAGGCCCTCCGCTTCTTCGACGGCGACAACTGGATTAACCTCGGCAACTACACCACCAGCCTGCCCTTCGCCAACCAGATGCGGTACAACACTGGCTTGGTCACTGTCACCATCAAGTCCAACGGTGATGTCACCATCGACGCGCCCAGTTCCTCGGGCACCGATATGGTGACCATCGCCCCCAACTTCCAGTTCAGTTTCCTGGGCATCGACCACGTGAACGCCTCGCCGGTCAGCAGCGCTCCAGCCACGTACGACGACATCACGCTCACCGCCCCCGGCGTGCCCGAGCCCGCTTCGCTGACGCTGATCGGGCTGGCCGGCCTGGCCCTGCTGCGTCGTCGTCGGTGAAGTACTGATCGTATGCGTTGGATCATGCCTGCCCTGCTACAAGGGGCAATGTCATGGCCTGAACGCGGGAAAATGTGATCTTCCTGAAGAGGGTCGGCTGACCAAAGCCGGCCCTCTTCGTTAACATGTCCACCCATCACCAGATCGGCCGGAGGCGTCGCCGCGACCGTCTGCCGGTAGCCGCCATCACCCGATGTGGCCGAAACCCGTCCAGGAGGTCGCCGACTTGAAAACCGATCGCACCGCCCGTCTCCCGCTGTTCTTCACCCACCCGATCGGATCTCTGCCCCGCCCCCGGGCCGTTCTCGACGTGCTGGCCCGCCGGAAGCAGATGGCGCCCGACCGGCTCAGCCGCGTCATGAACGACTGCGTCGTGTTCGCGATCCGGCTGCAGGAGCAGGCGGGGATGGATGTCATCACCGACGGCGAATGGCGCCGCGACCAGTACATCCGCGAGTTCCTGGGCCGCATCGGCGGGTTTGAGAAGTGCCGCCGCTACGAACACCAGGGCGAGGTCAAGTACACCGATGTCGTAGTCCGCCGGATCGGGGATACCGGCCCGGTGTTCGTTGAAGACGCGGCCTTCCTGGTGCGCCACACGGATCGGATCACCAAGTTCGCCCTGCCCAGCCCCTTCCTGATCGCCGTGCGCTACTGGCACGCGGATCACAGCCGCGACGCCTACCCGACCATGGAACATTTTCTCGACCACCTGACCGACATCCTGGCCAAAGAAGCCCGGGCCCTGGTGGACGCCGGCATCGACATCGTGCAGGTCGACGATCCCGCCCTGGTCTACTTCTGCGACCAAGATCTGATGGCCGGGACGAGTTCCCACGATGAGCGCCTGCGGCGAGCCTGGAACCCGGAGAAGGAACTGCCCCTGGCGGTGGGCGCCATCAACCGCATCTTCGACGGGCTCAAAGCCGAGACGCATGTCCATTGCTGCCACAGCGTCTACAAGCGGCGCAGCGACGTGAGCGGCGATTACAAGCCGATCCTGCCCGCCTTCGCCGACCTGAAGGCGGACCGTGTCAACCTGGAATTCGCCTACACCAACACCGGCGACATCAGCGACCTGCGCTTCCTGCCGAAGCACCTGCGGGTGGGCATGGGCGTCGTCGACGTGCGCGCCGAGCAGCTCCCGACCGTCGAGCAGATCGAGGCCCTGGTCGCCGCGGGGGTCGAGATCCTGGGGCCCGAACGCATCGCCCTCAACCCTGATTGCGGCTTTGCCCCCGAAGCCACCGAACCCCCCACCATCGACGAGGCCTTCGAAAAGCTCACCCGCATGGTGGCCGCCGCGGCGCGGCTGCGCGAGCGGTTCGCGGCCCCTGCCGGCAAGCCCTGACCCCCACAGCGCCGCACCCGCGCGAGCAAGTCCGGGGCCCGCCGGCAGTGCAATTCGGTCGTTCAGTGTACAATGCCATCCGGATGTGTCCCATGCCGACGGCACCCGGGACGCCTCAGGTCATCCATACACAGGTTCTTCCCGGAGCGAGGTTGCCATCCATGTTCAGACACGTGATGCTCGCCGTGATCGTGGCATCGGCCGGTCCCACCGCGGTGCTTCTCGCCGCAGGCGGAGAGCCTCCGACGACGCAGGCCGTGAACCGCGTGCAGAAAACGCTGGCCGCGGATTCCGCCGAACCCGGTGAACTGCTGCCGGGACTGTCATCGGCCGACCCGTCAAAACTCCGCGACAGCGGCATCGGCCAGGCCATTCTCGCCGCTGTCGGCTCGGAGCCCCCTTCGATTCCGGTGACCACCTACACCCAGTACCGGGCTTTCCGGCACACCGGCGATCGCGAGCCTTACCAGACGCCCTACTTCGAGAAGCGGCGGATGCTGGCCAGGGAGGTGCTCGCCGCATGGCTGCTCGGCGAAACCGGCTCGCTCGACCGGATCAATGATCTGCTCTGGAACATCTGCGAGGAGACCAACTGGGTCATCCCGGCCCACGAGTCCGTCGGCGAGATCGACCTCATGGCCGCGGAAACCGGCGCGGACCTGGCGGTCACCGATCTGCTGATCGGCGCGCGTCTGCCGGAGGAGATCCGGGCCCGCGTCCGCGGCGAGGTCCGCCGCCGCATCATCGAACCGTACCTCGACCACGGGCAGCGCTTCTGGTGGGACAACGGCGCCAACAACTGGACCGGAGTCTGCGCCGGGTCGATGGGACAGGTACTGTTCGTCTTCGAGCCCGATCCTGAACGGCAGGCCAGGGGCATCGCTCTGGTCATCGACCAGCTCGATCGCTTCATCGCCCGCGCGTTCGAGGAGGACGGCGCCAGCACCGAGGGCATCGGCTACTGGAACTACGGCCTGGCCCACTTCGTCATCTTCGCGGAGATGCTCGCCGCGCGCACCGGGGGCGAGATCGACCTGCTGGCCGGCGAGAAGATTGCGAAGATCGCGGCCTACCCCTCCGCGGTGGCCCTGGGCAGAAACGTCTTCGCTTCCTTTTCCGACAGCAAGGAGCATGGCAGCGTGCTGCCCTTCCTGGCCGCGCGGATGGCCGAGCGCACCGGGCGGACGGAACTTCTCGCGCTGGCCGGGGACAAGCCGGCCGACGGTCGACTGGGCTGGGTGCTGTGCAACCTGCTCTGGCACGGAGACAGGCCCGCGCCGGAGTTTGCCCTCGACAACACGATCCTTCCCCAGGCGGGTGTGGGCAAGCGCGTCGCCATCGCGGCGGGCAGGCCCGTGGTGCTCATCGCCAAGGCCGGCAGCAACGCTGAACAGCACAACCACAACGATGTCGGCAGCTTCATCCTGCGCGTGGGCGACACCACCTTCCTGTGCGACCCCGGCGCCGGGCTCTACAACGCGGCCTATTTCGGCGCCAAACGCTACGACAACATCTTCGCCTCCTCCTACGGGCACAGCGTCCCGCGCATCGCCGGGCGCCAACAGCTTCCCGGCGGCGAACATCGCGGCACGCTTCAGCTCACGCCGAATCACGCCCTGCAGATCGACTTCGCCCGGGCCTACGGATCAGCGGATCTGACTGGATTGAAGCGAACGCTGGCCCTGCGCGATGACGGGACGGTCACGCTGACCGACGAGTTCCGGTTCGCCGGTGACGGCGGCGAGGTGGAGGAGGCGTTTCTCACCTGGCAGGAAGTGCGGGCGGAGGGGTCGGTGGCTCGGCTGATCGGCAGCGAGGGCACGCTGGAGCTGCGCGCGGAGGAAGGCACTTTCTCCGTGGAGGTGCTGGACCAGGCCTGCAAGGACAACCGCGTCAAGGGCATCCTGAAGCGGATAACCGTGACCTATCCGGCCCAGTCCGCACGGCGCGCGCACTTCACGATGACTTACCGGCCGGGAACATGATCCTTCGACGCGTCCGCACCGGCGCGGGGCAATTCGACCCGGACGCAGGTTCCCTCGCCGGGCGTGCTGTGGAGCGTGATCCGGCCTCCGTGGGCCATCAGGATGGAGCGGCAGATGGCCAGGCCCAGGCCGGCCCCGCTGGAAGGCAGCGTGGTCCGGGCCCGATCCGCCCGGTAGAACCGCTTGCAGACATGGGGGAGATCCTCGGCGGTAATGCCGACGCCGGTATCGCGGATCTCGATCGCCGCCCAACCGTTGTCGCAGCCCAGCGACACGGTCACCCGTCCCGGAGCGGCGGTGTACTTGACCGCGTTGTCGATCAGGTTCGCGATCGCCTGCCGCAGCCGCCCGCCATCGCCGATCACATCGACCGGCTCGCGCCGGGTGAAGGTCATCTGCAGGCCCGCTTCGCCGGCGGTCGGCTCGTAGAGGTCCACCACGTCGTCGATCAACTGATCGAGCCGGATGCGCTCACGGGTGAGCACGTCCTCCTCCGAGTCGATCCTGGCCAGCAGCAGCAGATCATCCGAGATCTTCCGCAGCCGCCGGTACTGGTCGAGGCTTGCACCGATGACCTCGCGCAGCTCCTCCGCGGTCCGGTCCCGGGCCAGCGCCACCTCAGCCTGACCCTGCAGCGCGGCCAGCGGCGAGCGCAGCTCATGGGACGCATCGGCGGTAAACTGCTGCATGCGCTGCACATACTGGTCGATGCGGTCCAGCAGGCCGTTCAGCGTCTCGGCCAGCCGGTCGAATTCGTCGCCGGTGTTCGAGCGGGGCAGCCGCTCGCCGACGCGATGGGCGCTGATCTGCCGCGCGGTCTGGATCATGTCGTGCAGCGGCCCCAGGCTGCGCCTGGCCATGACCTTGCCGGCCGCCACTGACAGGATGATGGCCACCAGCAGCGCGGCCAGGGACACGTTGCGGATCATCGCCAGCGAGGTGCTCATCTGGTCGAGCGAGTAGCTGGCCTGGGCGACGAGAGGCGCCCCACCCGGCTCGCGGGCGGAGAGCGTACAGACACGAATCGGATAGGCCTGACCGGGGATGCGCAGTGTTTCGAACACCGCGGTCGAAGCGGTAAGCCGGTCAGTCTCGACCGCGTAGTCGGCGGGGATGAGATCCGGCGCGTGGCTGGTCATCAGAACCCGGCCCGCACCATCCAGCACCCTGAAGGTCAGGTCAATCTTCGTCCGGCTCCCCAGGTGCAGGCGAATGGCTTGCTGCGCGTCGGAATAGTTGAATCCGTGCTCCTGCACCACGCCCAGGAACTCCCTTACTTCCTCCTCGAGAAAGCTGTCCACCTCGCGGATGAGTGAATACCACATGCCGCCGTACAGCGCCGCCGAAACCAGCAGGCACACCCCGAAGGTCACGCCCGCCCCCCACGCCGTGAGACGGGCGCCGATGGTGCGGAAGAGGCGTCGTCGGTCAGGCCGATCGAAGGACATAGCCGACGCCCCGGATGGTGTGGATGAGCGGTTGATCGAATCCCTGGTCGACTTTCTTCCTCAACCGGTTGACATGGACGTCCACCACGTTGGTCAGGGGATCCTGGTTCATGTCCCAGACGTGTTCCAGCAGCATGGTCCTGGAGAGAATGTGCCCCGCGTTGCGGGCCAGGTACTCCAGCAGGGCGAACTCCCGCGGGGACAGTTCGATCCGCGATGGCCCCCGGCGAACCACGCGGGAGACCACGTCCAGTACCAGATCCGCGATGATGATCGGGTTGGTGGCCAGACGGTGCCCGCGGCGCAGCAGGGCATTGATGCGGGCCTGCAGCTCGGCAAAGCTGAACGGCTTGGGCAGGTAATCGTCCGCGCCGGCATTGAGCCCGTCCACGCGATCCGTCACCCCGTCGCGGGCGGTGAGGCAGATGATGGGCGTGTCGATCTTCCGCGAGCGGAGGTTGCGAAGCAGCGTCAGGCCGTCCATCCCCGGCAGCATCAGATCGAGCACGATGGCGTCGTAGGACTCGGTGCCGGCCAGGTGCAGACCCTCGATCCCATCCGACGCGCAATCGACCGCGAAGGCCGATTCGCGCAGCCCCTGCCGCACGAAGCTGACCACCGCGTCATCGTCTTCAATGATCAGTACGCGCATGGAAGCATCCGCCGACCGCCCCCACATAGGCTAGCGCCGGCGCCGACAGGGGTCAATGCACCCTGAGCCCTGGAATCCCCCCGCGGGCGGTTCCCGGCGACGCTCACCTCCCGCCGGAGACCGCTGGCTCCGGAGAACATGACAGGTTTGTCATCTTCAGGTCATCGCGGTGACACGGTCCACTCCTTACACTATCCGACCGACATGGCGGAACCCCCGGCACGAGGTTCGGTTACACCTGTGAAGGCCCCCGGCAGCATCATCCTCAGCTTTCTTGCCCTGACAGGGCCGCTGGGGACGGGCTGCGCCACGGTTGACCCGACCCCCGACTATCAGCGGGCCGCTGATGACATACAGGAGCGCACCGGCACCAGCGGGATCTATTCACCCGTCGCGGACCCCGCCGTGGACGATCGCGTCGCCGCGCTGTTGGGCGACGGCCTCACCGATGACGAAGCCGTCGAGATCGCCCTGCTGAACAATCCCGGTTTCCAGTCGCTGTTCGAGGAGATCGGGATCTCCCGCGCCCAGGTGGTGCAGTCCGGCCTGCTCAGCAATCCGCTGATCTCAGCGGTGGTCAAGTTCCCGGAAGCCGGCGGGCGGGTCTCGCTGGACCTGGGCATGTCCCAGGAAATCGCCGACCTCTGGCAGATTCCCGTCCGCCGCAGGATCGCCAAAGCGAAACTGGAGCAGACCCTGGCGGCGGTGGTCCAGCAGGCCGTCGATCTCGGCGCCGAAGCCAGGACCAGCTACTACCGCCTGCGGGTGCGGCAGCTCGAAGTCGAGAACGTCGCCGACAATCTCCGCATCGTCGAGGAGTCGACCCGCATCGTCGAACAGCAGACCAGCAGAGGGGCCGCCAGCGAGCTGGATCTCAACCTGGCCAGGGCCGCGCTGCTGGACGTGCGCATGGAGTTGATCTCCGCCGAGCGGCTTCGCGAATCGGCACGGATCGACCTGGGCCGCACCCTGGGACTCGCCCCGGCGGACTACCCGGCACGGCTGACCAGCGACCTGCCCGCCTCCGAACCGATCGCCGGGCTGGAAGACCTCGCCGCGTATGCCCGCGAAGAGCGCTACGACCTCAGGCGGGCCGAGCAGGAGCTGGCCGCGGCGGAGGACGAGATCATCCGCCAGTCCCTGCTGGTGTTCCCCAGCGTGATGGCCGGATGGACGATCGAACGCCCCGAGCGCCAATCACCCCCCGGACGCAACATCGCCGCGGATACCCTGCGCTCTTCCATCCGTAACGGCGCGCCCACTGCGCCGGACATCCAGAGCCGCGCCCAGCGGTCGGCGGAGAAGCGGCAGTTCATCGACTTCCTCATCGGGCCGACCTTCCAGGCCACCATTCCCCTCTTTGACCAGAACCAGGCCCAGATCGCAATCGCCGCGTCCCGCGTCCGCCAGCGGCGCAAGGATCTCGAGGCACTCCTGGTCCGGGCGGACAGCGAAATCGCCCAGGGTCTCAACAACCTGAACGCGGCCACGAAACTGGTCGCCTTCTACCAGCGCGAGGCCATCCCGCTCGCCGAATCCAACGAGCGGGCCAGCCGGGTGGTGTTCTCGACCGGCGCCCAGTCCGTGCTTGTGCTGCTGGAGGCCCAGCGCTCGCTGCTGGCCCGCAGTCGCGCCTCCATCGCCGCCCGCGGCGAGTATGCCGTGGCTCACGCCGAGCTCGAGCGCGCCGTGGGTGGCCGCCTGCCGTCGAACTTCAGCACATCCCGTCCCACGGAGGTGATGCCATGAACCGTCGATTTGCACCGCACCTGGTCCTGGCTTCGATGATCGCGGCCGTCTCGGGCTGCACCACGATGCCGGGGAACCAGGATCCCGTTCAGGTACTGGCCAACTTCGTCCTGGACTTCGCCCGACAATTACTCGCCGCGGCACTGCTATGAACAGGATCACACACCACATCGCGGTCAGGCTCACCGGGGCCGCCTGCTGGATTCCGCTGCTGGCGGCATGCGGCTGCGACCGATTCGGCGCTGATGCCGGCAGGAAGCCCGCACCGCCCAAGGACCCGCCGCCGGCGAAGATCGAGTCGCCCGTCAAGGAGGCCGACCTGACCAGGATCGTCCTCACCGAGTCGGCCGAGCGCCGGCTGGGGATCATCTCCACGCCGGTGATACAGAAATCGCTTCCACTCACCCGCCTGTTCGGCGGCACGGCCATGATCCCGCAGGGCGGCACCGTCTCC
>CAYVVX010000138.1:0-10213 GCA_964455315.1 uncultured Planctomycetales bacterium
CAATTCGAGGGAGCAGAGGTAACGACCCGGCTGATTGAACGGCAACGGGGGCGGCTTGGGTTCTGCGGGGCGGCTGTTTTGGGCCGACACCGCCGGGCACGCGGCACAGATCGCGGCACAGGCACTGAGCAGAGAAGCCGGCCGAATCACCGGCCTACGCACGAACAACTTCAAGCGACACCTCCTGTCGTCAACCACACCAGCCGCCATCTTAGCCCGGTCGCCATCGATCCTAAAGCCCCGGCGCCCGCCCCACCTTGTCGCACCGGCGCCAGCCCGTAGAATGCTCCCGGTGTTCTACGCTTCACGACTGAACCACCAGGCAAGAGGAGACCATCCATGCGACAGGTCGTGCGATCCGGGCTGTTGGTCGCTCTGGCGACGGCGATGTTCGCCGGCTGCAAGCAGGAAGCCGGGAGTGACGTCTCCGGCACGGCTCCCGCCGGCGGGCCCAAACTCGCCTACCTGACCAACAATGTCTCTGATTTCTGGACCATCGCCCAGAAGGGCGTCAACAAGGCCGAGCGGGAATTGGGCGTCACCGTGACCTTCCGGCAGCCGCTGCAGGGCAGCGTCGAGGAACAGGTGAAGTTCCTGGAGGATTTTGCCACCCAGGGCTACGACGCCGTGGCCATCTCCCCCAAGGACGCCGACAACATGACCGACATCCTCAACAAGCGGGCCAGGGACTACAAGCTGATCTGCGTCGACTCCGACGCCCCCAAGTCCGACCGCATCGCCTACGTCGGCACCGACAACTACGCCGCCGGACGCAAACTCGGCGAGATCCTGGTCAAGCTCTTCCCCGAGGGCGGCGAGATGGTCGTCTTCGTCGGCACCCTCGACGCCCAGAACGCCCAGGATCGCTACAAGGGCATCAAGGATGTGCTCAAGGACAACGGCGACAGGATCACCGAAGCCCGCGCGCCGATGCTCGATGAAACCGACCGCGGCCGGGCCAAGGGCAACGTCGAAAACGTGCTCACCAGTATCGAGGGCGTCGATGCGCTGGTCGGCCTCTGGTCCTACAACGGACCGTCCATCGCCTCGGCCGTCGAATCACAGGGCCGGCAGGGCAAGGTCAAGATCGTCTGCTTCGACGAGGAGGAGGAGACGCTGGCCGGCATCCGCAACGGGGTGATCGACGCCACCGTGGTGCAGGATCCCTTCCAGTTCAGCTACGAAGCCGTGAAGCTCATGGTCGACCTGGTCAGGAAGGGCCCCGAGGCGGCCCCCAGGGACGGCACCCTCTACATCGACGCCCGCGTGATCGACAAGACCAACGTCGATGCGTTCGCCAGGGAGCTCGCCGAGAGGAAGAAAAAGCCCGCATGAGGAAAGAATTCGCCATGCTGGGCGTGCTGGTCGTCCTGGGCGGCTTCATTTCGGCGTTTTCCGACGGCACCTTCCTGACCCAGCAGAATCTCAACAACGTCGGCAAGCACACCGCCCTGCTGACCATTTTCGCCATCGGCGAAGCCTTCGTGATCATCACCGGCGGCATCGACCTCTCGGTCGGTGCCATCGTCGGGTTCAGCAGCATCTTCACGGTCATGGCTTCGACCGGGCAGTTTCACGAGTCGTTCGAGCTGCCCATCACCGCGGCCGCATTGCTGGCCGTCGTGCTGTGTGCGGGGATCGGGCTCACCCAGGGCCTGCTCATCACCCGGCTGCGGCTGGCTCCCTTCATCGTGACCCTGGCGGGCATGATGATCGTCGCGGGACTGAGCCAGGTCATCACCAGCGGCACCAGCATCGGCCTCAAGGGCGCCCATCGCGATTTCGCCAAACTGGCCGATGCCAGCTTTCTGCTGCCGGTGCCTTTCTGGGTGCTGATCGCGGTCAGCTTGATCGCCGTCTACCTGCTCCACTTCAGCCATATCGGACGCTACATCTACGGCATCGGCGGCAACCGCGAGGCGGCCCGCTATTCCGGCGTGAAGGTCGATCTCGTGGAGACCGGCGTCTACGTCTGGTCGGCCTCCCTGGCCGGGCTGGCCGGCGTGCTCTACGCCTCCTACCTGCCCTCGCTGTCCTTCTCCACCGGGCAGATGTACGAACTGTACGCCATCGCGGCCTGCGTGCTGGGCGGCTGCTCGCTGCTGGGCGGCGAAGGGACGGTGCTGGGCGTGCTCATCGGCGGCGGGATCATGCAGACCCTCCGCACCGCCATCACCCTCTTCGTACTGTACCCCGGAACTGGCTCGGAATTCCGCCTCAGCAGCAACTGGGAGCGGTTCATCGTCGGCGCGGTGATCCTGGCCGCCGTCCTCCTTGACTACGGCTTCCGGCGCAGCCGGCTCTTCCACCGACAACGCGGCGACAAGCATGCGGCAGCGTTCCCTGTCCAGACGGCCTCGCCTGAACATGCTCGGCGAATGGAGTGACGGGGTGTAGTCCTGTTCAGCATCGCCGCGCGCGACGGGAAGCGGCCGGCATCAGGCCGGAATCATCTGGAGGGCCCCATCCCCTCACGTGGCCAGTTCAAACACCAGGAACAGCCCCACACCGACTACGTACATGCCGACCACGATGGTCACGAAATGCACCAGCACCGCCACCGGCAGTTCGCGCAGCGAACTGCAGCGGGTGGTCTTGTACACCAGGCTGATCGCCAGGCACAGCGGCAGCAGCAACAGCGTCTGCTGCCAGCGGTTCAGGTCCAGCGGGTGCGCGAACAGCGTGTTCATCAGCAGGCCGCTCATGCCCCCCCCTTCCGCGAGGCCCCGGGGACGCCGTCGGCCGCGCCTGCCCCGGTCCTGTTCCCAAACGCAGGTGGAAGAGTGCCCGCCGCGACCCCGCCCTCCTGTTCGGCCCGCCAGCGCAGCCGCCCCACGCCCGGGCGCTCCGCACGCACCAGCACGTCGAACACCGCCAGGATGTTGAGCATTCCCGCGATGGCGGTATACACCACCGAAACATCCTCCGCCCGCCCGTAGGACTTGTAGCCCTTCTCCTCGACCGCACGGTCGCCGGTGGTGGCGTTGCCGCCTTCCAGGGCCTTGCCGGCGATGACCGCCGCCACCGGATGCAGGCCGGCACACGCCTGGGCGAAGAACCACAGCGGCCGCGTGGGGAAATGGACCGTCCGGGTCACGCCGCCCACGGCGATACCCAGCCAGAAAGTCGCCCCGATCACCACCATCAGGATCACGCCACGGACGCGGTCGCCGATGTAGATGTGGCCCGCGCCGGGCAACAGCCAGGTCAGCAGGCCGGCCACCGGTACGCGGTAGGGGGAAGGACGGACGCCGGATCGATTCATGACCATCCTTGTCATCACAGCCCGCAGGGTCCACTGGGATCCCCGCATCGTCCGCAGCCGCCCATCGGCGGTACCGAAGCAGCCGCGGCCTGCCGGGCGGCAAAGACGCTCAGCTTCCGCTCGACCTTGCGCCCGCCGCAGTCCGGGCAGACGATCTCCCGCTCCGACGCGGGGGACCGGACCAGTTCCTCGAACTCATGCCGGCAGGCGTTGCAGCGGTACTCATATACGGGCATGTTCGCAACCTCCGCGGAAGCAACGGAACAAACGGCAGTATAGGGGCCGGTGCTCAGGCCAACAAGGCGACCGGGATCCCCGCGACTCATCGCCGGCGGCGGCGGGCCGGGCGGAACTTGCCGCCTAGCCGCTTGGGCTTTGCCGGTGCCGCGGATTCATCAGCATCCGTCTCAGGCTGCTGCTGCTGTTGCTCGGCCAGGATCTGGGCCACGGTCGAGGGCCGCCCCCCGGATCTGCCGTCGTCGTTATAGGATCGCCCCTCCGGCGGCGGGCGGGGCACGAAGCCCTCCATCTCGTCGCGGGGCACCTCCTTGTTGATCAGCAGTTCGATCTCGGTGAGTTCCCTGCCCTGCTCGCGGGTGACGAAGCTGATGGCCTTGCCGAAGCTGCCCATGCGTGCGGTCCGCCCGATGCGGTGAACATAGACGTGCGGGTCCGGCGGCAGATCGTAGTTGATGATGTGGCTGATCCCGTGGACGTCGATGCCGCGCGACGCCAGGTCGGTTGCCACCAGCACGTGAATCTTGTGCTTCCTGAACCGCTCCATGACCCGCTCGCGCTTCTGCTGCACCAGGTCGCCGTGGATCTCCTTGGCGTCGATGCCGGCGCCGTGCAGCCGCTTGGCCAGCTTGCGGGCCCCGTGCTTGGTGTTACAGAAGATGATCGCCAGCTTGGGATCCTCGCGGCGCATCAGCATCATCAGCAGATGGAACTTGTCCCAGGGATCGACGGTCATATACGACTGGGCGGCGCCCTCGACGGTCAGATCGTCGTGCGAGACGTTGACCTCCAGCGGGTCGTTCATGTACTGCCGGGCGAGCCGCTTGATCTCGTCGCTGAGCGTCGCCGACACGAACAGGGTCTGGTGCGGCGCCTCCACCCGCGACAGGATATTCTTGATGTCGTCCCGGAAGCCGATGTCCAGCATCCGGTCCACCTCGTCGAGCACCACGAAGCGGATGTCGTCGAATACCAGCGCCCGCCGCTCCAGCAGGTCAATCACCCGTCCCGGCGTGCCCACCACGACATGCGGTTTCTTGCCCAGCAGGTGAAGCTGGTGCATGATTTTCTGGCCACCATACACCGGCACCACGTGGAGGTCCGTGCTGTCGCTGAGCCGGCGAAGCTCGGCGGCCACCTGCACCGCCAGCTCCCGCGTCGGGGCCAGGATCAGCGCCTGCAGTCGCTTGTCCGGCTCGATCATCTGCAGGATGGGCAGCCCGAAAGCGGCCGTCTTGCCGGTCCCCGTGCGGGCCTGGCCGAGCAGGTCCTTGCCCTGCAACACCAGCGGAATCATGCTCCGCTGGATGTCGGTTGGCTCGACGAAGCCGGCCTTCTGCAGGCTGCGCAGCAACGGCGTCTTGATTCCGAGTTCGGCGAACGCGGCGGGAAGGTTAGAATGCTTCTGCATAGATGGTTTCAACTGCACTGGGCTTCGACCAGGCCGCCATGACCAAAGCCGAATCCGAAAAAGTGTGATGAGTGTACACCCTTTCGGGGCGGCAGGCCAGAGCGCCGTCCCCGGCATCTCGCAGGGCTTCCTTGACCCCCCCGATCGGCGGGCGGTAGAGTCGGGGACATGACCAGCCCGCCGGTCGTCGCTGAGCTTCGCCTCGCCCGCGTCCGGCACAATCTCCAGCTCCTGCGGCGACAAGTGAAGCCGGGCATACCGCTCTGCGTCGCCGTCAAGGCCGACGCCTACGGCCACGGTATGCCCCCGCTGCTTCCGGTTCTCCGCTCGGAAGGCGTGGAAGCGCTCGCGGTCGCAAGCATCCCCGAAGCCTTGGAACTTCGCACGCTGGGCTGGAACCGCCCGATCCTCTGCCTCCTGCCGGTCACGGGCAATGGCGGCCCGGAGGCTCTGGAGGCCGCATCCGAAGCGGTCGCCGCCGAGATCCGTTGCACCATCACCTCCATCGAAGAGGCCCGGCTCCTCCAGCAGGCGGCTTCCCGGCAGGGGCAAATCGTACAGGTCGAGGTCCAGTTCGAGACCGGCATGGGCAGGCTTGGCTTCCTCGCGAAGCCTCCCGGGGCGGCAGCGGCGTTCGTGGCTGAGCTGGCCGCCCTGCCAAACCTGCGGTGGACCGGCGTCTACACCCACTTCGCCACCGCCGATGAGCCCGATCCAGCCTTCGCCCGGGAGCAATTGGAGGCCTTCGAGCAAATCTGTGCCTCCCTCAACGCCGCAGGCATGCAAGTCCCCTGCCGCCACGCGGCCAACTCCACGGCCACCTTCCGGCTGCCGGAAACCCACCTGGACATGGTGCGACCCGGGCTGGCGGTTTACGGCTACTGGGGCGGGCCGGCGGCGGAGCGACCGGACCTCCAGCCGACACTGCGGGTCGTGACCCGCCTCCTGGCGGTGCGGCGCCTGCCGGCAGGACACGCGGTCGGCTACGGCCGCGCCTGGCGGGCGCACCGTGACAGCGTCATCGGCGTCCTGCCCATCGGCTATGCGGACGGCTTCCTTCGGCGCTTCGCGGAGGGGGCCACGGTCAGCCTGACCGCAACCCGCGGACGGGAGCAGCAGGCCGCGCCGGTGGTTGGCCGGGTAAGCATGGACCTGGTCACCGTCGACCTGACCGAGGTGTCCGACCCGCGCGTGGGGGATGAGGTGGTGCTCATCGACGATCATGTCGGTGCCCGCGACAGCGTGGAATCCATCGCCGCCCGGACCGGAACCATCCCCTACGAGATCACCACCGGACTCGGCGGGCGGATCGAACGCCGGGCGGTCTGACCGGGGCGGAAGCCCGCCGCGTCTCGGTGGCCCATCGCCTGATCGTGCATATAATACCGCTCAGTGCCCGACCCCAGGCACACGACAACAGGCTCATCCGTTACAGAAGGAGATGACATGAGTGCATTGGTGGGCAAGCCCGCCCCGGATTTCAAGCTCGACGCGATCAACGAAGGTCAGTTCACGACCGTGAGCCTTGCCGACTACCAGGGCAAGTGGCTCCTGGTTCTGTTCTACCCCCTCGACTTCACCTTCGTCTGCCCGACAGAGCTGCTGGCCTTCTCCGATCGCATCGGGGAGTTCCGCAAGATCAAGGCCGACATCGTCGGCGTCAGCGTGGACAGCAAGTTCACCCACCTGGCCTGGACCGAGAAGCCCCGCGAAGCCGGCGGTATCCAGGGGCTCAAGTACCCTCTGCTGGCCGACCTCAACCGCAGGATGGCGACCGACTACCAGGTGCTGACCGAGGACGGGGTCGCCCTGCGCGGGCTGTTCCTGGTCGACCCCAAGGGTGTCCTTCAGCACGCTACCATCAACAACCTCGCCGTCGGGCGGGACGTGGACGAGGCCCTGCGCGTGGTCCAGGCCTTCCAGTACGTGGCCGAGCACGGCGAAGTCTGCCCGGCCGGCTGGAGGCCCGGCAAGCAGTCCATGAAGGCGGACTGGAAGGGTTCCAAGGAGTGGTTCAGCAAGCACGCCCCCGCTCGTTGAGCACCGGTGGGCGCGATTCGTGCCGCTCACACGACACACGGCCGCGACGCACCGGACACGCCGGCGCTCGCGGCCGTTTCATGCGCAGGGGGTTCATCCGCGAGGCGGCAGCGGCCCGTCCGCCAGGCACGCCTCCACCAGGCGCGACACGCTGGCCGTGGCCAGCCCGATACAGGTGTCTGCCGCTCCGTAGTAGATTTTCAGCTCGTCCGGCCCGCCGTGGATCAGTGCCGCGGTCGGGAACACGACATTGTTGACGTTGCCGACCCGCTCGTACATCTCCTGCGGGTCCATCAGCGAGTCGCGCAGCTTGCCGATGATCCGGGTGGGATCCTTGAGATCCAGCAGGAAGCATCCGGCGTGGTAGGAGTAGCCGTTCATGCTCTGCCGGCAGCCGTGGTAGACACACAGCCAGCCCTGGTCGGTCTTCACCGGCGGCGCGCCCGGCCCGATCTTGGCGGATTCCCAGTAGCGCGTGTTGCGCTCCAGCAGCAGCCGGGTCCGGCCCCAGTGGATCAGGTCCGGCGACCAGCAGATGTAGATGTCCCCCGCGTCGTTGATGTTGGGCCGCTCCAGGCGGACGTACTGTCCGTCGATTCGCTCCGGGAACAGGATGCAGTTGCGGTGGTCCGGGCCGGTGATGTAGTCGAGCGTCTCGATGGCGGAGAAATCCTTCGTCCGCGCCAGGATGATCCGCCCGCCCAGCCGCGAGGCGACGTTGTAGGTGATGTAGTACCAACCCTCCAGCGGGGTGATGCGGGTGTCGAAGATGCCCTCGTGCTGGACATACGGATACTCGCGCGGCGGACGGACCACGTTCTCCGGCGCGACCTTGAAATGAACGCCGTCCCGGCTCCGGCCGACCAGGAATTTCGGCGTCCAGTCGCTGGTCCATGTCGACATGAGCATGAAGATCTCGCCGTCATGCACCACCGCCCCGCTGTTGAACACGCAGTTGGCCCGCTCGGGGATGTCCGCCACGGTGATGACCGGATTGGCGGGATGACGGGTGACCAGCGATTCCATGATGACTCCTCTCGATGATGCCGAAGAGACTGCCCGCGATCACGCAGATGGGCGCGGATGAAAGCCTTCAGCGGGCAGCCCGGTTGTGAATCTGGCTTCACTCTGGGTGATGGTCTGATCCTCACACAACCGTATGCGCCATCATTTCAGCGACATACTGCCTCCGGGCATTCTCCTCTCATCCGCGTTAGCCTGCATGATCTTCAGGTGATTGTTTCACTCTGACGGAGGGCATGGCCCACCTTACGCCAACTGGTAGAACGGCTTCCCGTCCCGCACCAGCGGCATCTCCGCGAAAGCCAGCCTGTTGCCCCACAGGTCGCGTGTCGCCGCCGTCTTGTACTCGTTGATCACCGCGCAGCGGCTGGTATCCGATTCGTTCGGCCCGGCCCGGTGCACGGTGAGCACATGCAGAAAAAGCACGTCGCCGGCCTTCACGCTCACGGCCTGCGCGTCCGGGCCGATGCGCTCCTCGGGGATGGTGTGGAACTCGCTGCCGCCCTCAGGATGTATCCATTCGCCCTGCCGGTGACTGCCCGGCACGACCTCGGTGGCGCCGGCGCCCGGCTCCATGTCGTCGAGGTACACCAGCGCCGCCGCCAGGTCCGGCTCGCTGTGCCGCTCGTAGGGGAAATCCTGGTGCCAGCCCCAGCTCTTCGGGCGGAAGTGCGGCGGCTTGAGGATCGCCTTGCTGTTGTGGAAGTTGATGTCCGGTCCGAGCAGCTCGCTCATCGCCATCACGATCCGCGGCTCACAGATCAGCCGGAACCAGAGGTCGCCCAGCAGCGGCGGGTCCATGATCCGCCAGACCCGATGCGGGTTGGCCGGATCCATCGGCGCGCCCGACGGCGCGGGGTCCATGGTGAAGAGATCCTTGCGATGGTGTGACTGCGGGGCCTGAAGCAGATCACGCATCGCCTGCCGCCACGCCGCCAGCGGCTCACCGGCCAGCATCCGCGGGCACAGGAGAAAACCGTTGTCCTGGAAGGATTGCTGCTGTTCCCGGGTCAGGACCGCCATCGCACGCTCCACTCGGCCTCATGCTTCACGTTTCGGCGTACATGCGGGTAAGATAGCCGCGACCAGTGCCGGAGCAAAGAACCCCTGCCACAGGAGGATTGGCCAGATGAATGAGATCCAATCGCTGCGGGCCGCCGCCCGTTTCACGCGCGAGCGAACCCTCGACATGCTGACTGCCCTCGAGAAGGAGCCCGATCCGCGGGCCGTGCTCGGTTGGCGTCCCGGACCGGGTCGGGCCCACATCGGCTGGCAACTCATGCACATCGCCATCACCGAGGAGCTGTTCGCGACCGAGCGACTCAGGCCCGGCTCGAAGGCGGATTTCGCCGACCTGGTTCCCCGCTTCAAGGGCGGCAGCACGCCGGACGACGACGTGCCTTCGCCGCAGCGCATCCGCGAGGTACTCGACGCCACCCGTGCCCACCTGGAAGAAACCGTGGCCGGCCTGACCGTCGAGCAGCTCGAGCAGGTGCCCGAACCGTTGAAGGACCGCGGCTGGAGTTACCTGACCATCCTGCAGGTGCTCAACTGGCACGAGGCCCACCATCACGGCCAGGCCCACATCACCTTCAACCTGTGGAAAGCCTCGCAGTCAACCACGTAGCGGCCGTTCCGGTGCGAATCACGCCGCGTGTGCAGAAGGCGTCGTCGCCATCGGTCGCGCCTACTCACTGAACCCCAGCCGTCCGAACGGCGTCTTGATCGCCGGCGGCCACACGTCGATCCCCTGCGTGAAGCAGCCGACGTGCACTTCCGCGCCATCGCGCCACCCGACCTTGAGCCCCACGATGGGGCTCTCGACCTGAATCCCGCTGCCCGTCGTGGTCTTCGCGACGCCGACCGCCCCCAGGTAATCGCGCCCGATGGCCCGCGGGTCGAGCTCGGCCCTCACTTCCGCCTCGCGAAGCACCCAGGCGATGTACGTATTGCTGTTGGGCCCCGGCCAGGCACGATAGCGATCGCGGAGCGGGTAGCCGCTCGATCGATGCAGCACTGCCGCCAGCCGTTCAGCGTCCTCACCCTGCCACTGCGCGGCCACCACCGAAGCCCCCCCACCCACGCCCGCCGCCGGATGCAACTTGTCCTTGTGCACATAGCCCCAGGCCGTGCCGCCGGAGTCGGCCGTCTGCCAGACCTCCCAGCGATGCCATTGCTGATCAGCGGGATCGTACTCGGCGAACCAGTAGTGGACCGCGATCAGCCCCACGGGTGCG
>CAYVVX010000139.1:0-337 GCA_964455315.1 uncultured Planctomycetales bacterium
TTGAAGCCGCTGACCTTGGCGTTGCGAAGGGTGATCCCCTTGCCGGTCAGGACGATGCCCTTGCCGGTGAACTGGTCGGGATCCTGGTCGCGCTCCGAGCCGACCAGGGCCGCCCCCTGGAAATCGACGGTGATGTTGTCGCCCTCAATGCGGATCACCCCGTCGCCGCTCTTGTCGGGCAGGCGATAGGTGCCCGGCTTGACGGTGGTGTCCCGGGTGATCTTCATGCCCGCGGTGAGGGTGACGTCAGCCGCCCGGGCAACGCAGCAGCAGAGAAAGGTGACGATCGTGATGCGGAGAATCATGTGTGCGACTCCTTGAGAGAGGTTTCCAAATC
>CAYVVX010000139.1:347-6763 GCA_964455315.1 uncultured Planctomycetales bacterium
GGTACACCCGTGCGAGTTCCGTGTAGCGGCCCATGCGCCGGACGTTTCTCAAAGTAGCGGCCGGCCCCCGTGCCGGCCGTTTCGCGAGCAACTCTACATCCAGCAGTGCTGCCTCAAAGCTCGATGAACACCCGCGCCCATGGCCATGCGGGCCAAGTCTCCACCAGGCCCTTCCTGATGGGATTCTCGACAATATACCGCAAGACCACCTCGGCCGCTTCGCCCTTCCGGCAAACGTGATCGTAGGCGGATCGCTGCCAGAGCGGAGGCCTTCCGCCGGTCTTGACGTATCGGTTGGTGGTGAAACTCTTGAAACGCTGCAGCCAGACATCCATTGACTTCCCCGACCGGGATGGAGACAGAAGCACATGCAGGTGATCAGGCATCAAGCAGTACCCGAACAGCCGGAATCCCAGTTCATTGCTGTAGTGCTCGATGTTGTCGCAAATCAACCGGCCCATTGGGGCATCCTGATCGAGCGAAAGACGAAGGCGCATGATGAGATGAACGGGCACATCGGCGCGGTAGTCAAAGCCGTCCAGGCGAAGCGCACGGCTGCCCTGGTAGGTGCGACGGTCAGCGGGGAGGATGGGTTGCCGATTCATGTTTGAGTCCCTGCGGGCGATCCTCAATTCGCGGTGTTCCTCGCGAAACGGCCGGCACGGGGGCCGGCCGCTACAGTGCGGGGGCCGGCATCCGGCGAAACACCGGAAGCGCACCGGCGGGACGCCGGTGCCATACCGGCGGAACCGGCGCGGCTCAATAAAACATGTAGACCCACCAGTTCTTCATGGGTTTGCCGTCGTTGTCCACGCACTTGTTGTCCAGCCCGGGCATGGACTGATGCCAGTAGACCAGCCAGCGGCCCATGCAGTCCGAGGCCACGTCCTTGTAGCGGCTGACCAGCTCGATGTTGAAGTCGGTGACCTTGTCCCTGCCATCCGGGCCGTTGCGCAGGCGGTAGTTCTCGAGCGTGGTGTGCACTGTCGCGGGGCTGGACAGGTCGTACTGCTGCCGGCCGCCGGGCGGCCAGTGGGCGTTGCCGCCCATGTTGATGTAATCCTCGACGTTGTAGGTCTTGCCGCGCCACACGATCTTCATTGACTCTTTGGTGGGGTAGCTGACCGGGGCATCGTCGCCGGTCTTGTCGTAGGGCATGGCGTACAGCGAGTTGAACGGCAGGCCGAACCGCTGGTCGAGGTTGAGTTCGGCGAATTCGCGGAAGTACGGCGTGTGATACTTGATGGCGTCGTGGTTGGACACGCCTTCGAGCCCGTGGGCGAAGTTCTCGAGCTGGCAGCCGACGCCGCGATGCGGGTTGAAGAAGTAGACCTTGAACGAATGGCCTGACCAGGGCAGCGTGTCGTCCTCCCCGCCGTTGCCGGAGGCGCCATGCCGGCCCTCGATGGGCCTGAGCTTCTCGTCGTAGTACTGCTTAAGCTCCGCGACCTCGAACGCCGGCCAACCGTCCTCGTACACGTGCACCGCGTAGAACCACAGCTCGTGCACCAGCCCGCGGCGGATCAGCTCGTGCAGGTTCAGGTACCTGTCCGGATCCTTCGGATCCTTGAAGTTGTAGTGCTTCGCGAATTCATCGCCGTAGAGGGCGCTGTAGTCGAAGCTGAAATCGTTCCCCCCGTCCTTCTTCTTCGGATAGCGGCTGCTGTTGCGCTTGGCCATGTTCTCCGGCGGATGCTCATCGCGCAGGTCCACGTACTGCACGGCCTCATAACGCAGGAACGCCGGCGCGTCCGGGTTCTTGTAGCCGTGGTAGCGGCTGGACTCTCCGATGGCCTTGATGAACCCCTCGGTCTGCTTGCGCACCGACGCCATGTCCGCGTCGTTGGCGAAGTTGAGCACCAGCACCCGCGGGCGCATCTGGCGGATGCGCTCGTGGTTCTCCAGCAGCCACGGCTCCGACGCCCGGAAGCAGGCCCGGTTCGGCCAGACCGTCGCGTCGTCGGAGAACGGCTCGACCTTCGGCTCGCCGGCGGGAGCCCCGCGCTTCTCGGTCTCCTCGGCTGCGGCTGCGCCGGACATGGCGACGGCCAGGATCAACAGGGCGGACGACCGGACGATACGCATGGGGAACTCCTGCAAGGTGCCTGACTGCGACCAGGGATGCCGCAGCCCCTCGAGTAGTGTCGGTGGAGTCGCACTGGGCGAAGCCGGCGGGGCAGCATCCGAGCGCATCACATCCTAGCTCCCCGGCGGTCGCCGCTCAACTTCGCCGACCGCCCGACCGGACCGCCGGGGCGGGGACGTGATCGGCGGGCCTGTTTCGCTCCTGTCGCGGGGGTTGCGTCGTCGACCGGAGGCAGCGCTGTAACACCTCCCAGGGGGATGATACAATGGCGCCGATGTCCACACCGCTCGAGAATGCTTTGATGGAAGCTGATCGACAGACTCACGGTGAAGGCTACGTCTGGACAACGCTCCGCGATATTGCCGCCCGTCTGGATAAGCTGGGTATTCCTTACGCCGTGGTGGACGGCATTGCCCTTCAGCATCACGGTATCCAGCGGTCGACGCAGGATGTGGACGTCCTGCTCGATTCAGCTTCCGACCTGGACCGGCTCCATGCCGCCCTGGTGGGCCGGGGTTACCAGCGCAAGAGCCCTCAGAGCCGCCATGTCCGCGATGAGGTCACCCGGATTCGCGTGGAGTTCCTGATTGCCGGTGACTATCCCGGCGACGGACTGCCCAAGCCGGTTCAGTTCCCGAGGCCGGCGGAGGTTTCCGAGCCCTCGCCTGACGGCATTCGTTTCATCAATCTGCGGACGCTTATCGAACTCAAGCTGGCCAGCGCCAAGTCCGCCCCGCACCGCATCAAGGACCGCGCGGACGTACTCCAACTGATCCACCTGCTCGCCCTGCCTGCGGGTTTCGCGGACCGGCTCGATCCCTACGTCCGGCAGGAGTTCCTCGAACTCGCCGCCCTGCCGCCGCCGTCGGAACCGGATTGAACCCCGCGCTGGGGGCAATGACGTGTTCCTCCCCGGTGTTGGTGCCTGCCCCGGCCGCTGCCCTCCGCGCGAAAAAAACCGGCGGGCGACTCGGGTTGCGAGCCGCCCGCCGGGGGTTGATCAGGTCTCACCTGACCGCTGATGTCCCGCCGAACTTACGGGTACAGCAGGGTGTCGGTGTTGCCATAGGGGGTGTTCCTGGCCGCCGAGGTGGGGGCAATTCCCTGCACGCGCTGGGGGAGCGTGGCGTTGGCCGCACTCCACTGGGTGTAGATGTTGTCGTTGCCGATGCCCGACGCGGGCTTCTGGGTGAATTCCACGTGACCGTCGGCGACCAGAACGTTCTGACCCTCACCGTCGCCGACGCCGCCATGGTTGGGCGAGTTGTACGGCCGCCACTGATCCGGTGTGGTGTTCTCATTGAAGGCCGCCGGAATCGGGTTGGGGCTGGGGGCAGTCTTGCCGCCGTCCAGGTTGGCGCCCCACGGGCCCTTATCGGCGCCCAGGATCATGCGGGCGTCGCGGTTCGAGCCGGGGATGCCGAGCTGGCCGTAGGGTACCTGGTAGCCGTAGCTGACCTGGCCGTAGTTCGCCGACGCGGAACCACCGGCCTGGCACAGCCCGGCCGGGGTGCTGGTCCCGCCGAAGTCGTAGCAGACCTGGGGGTTGTCGGCGTTGTTGGGGCCGTCATCGCTCGACGGGCAGATGAACGACTTGGGCGTCGACGCGTTGGTGCGGACCAGGGTCCAGTAGTTACGGGAGACGGACAGTGTCGTGGAGGCGTTGGTCGACTCCTGCTGCGACAGGGCACCCACGCCGATCTGGGCCACGTAGGTCACGGCGCCGGTCTGGGCCAGGGTGGCCGGGGCGTGATCGGCCTGCGGCCAGAGCTCGCCGTTCTCGTTGCCGTAGGTGTACAGGCCGGTGGCGATGCCCTTCTGGTTGGCGGCGCAGACCGTCCGCTTGGACAGCTCGCGGGCCCGGGCAAGGCTGGGCAGCAGGATCGAGATGAGCAGGGCGATGATGGCGACCACCACCAGCAGCTCGATCAGCGTGAACGCTGCCTTCCTGGAACGATGTACCTGCCTCATGGGATACCTCCTGTGCGCTGACGCACATGAATGCACGATGGATCAAAGACCGACACGCAAGCAGCCCGGTTCACAGCGAGCGGGACATAACCTTATTAGGGAATAAGAGGGATAAGACCCGGCCGCAGAGCGAGGTTCGCGATGTGGCCAAAGCACCCGTCTGTGGTCCCGATCCGCCGGCGCCTCCTGTCGTTTGAGATCCGTCGTGCTGCCCCGCCGGCGTGAGGCTACACCATCCGGCGGCGGCGACCTTCCCGCGGTGATCGGCGACCATCGCCGACTTGAGCCGCGGGAAATCGTTACCCTTTCGCCCACTCCTTGAAGCGTGTCCGCCGTCGGTTTGCCGGTCCGAAGAACCGGCGGGGTGGACCGTGCCCACCCTCCGGCGGCTGACGCGCCTGGCGTGCCGAATCCTCCCACCCCGCGGCGTAAAGCACAAGGGGGGAGCCGATCATCAGCTCGCCCTCGGGGTCCACGAAACCCCGAGTTTCGTTGGCTCGCTCGTCATCGGGCCTGGGCGGCAGGCACGGTGACCACAACGTCCGCCGATGCGGCGACGACCCGGCGGATGGTCCACCCCGCCAGAGCCGTGCGATGCGTTGTCGAGCGAGATCATGTTCCGAAAGTCAGGACCGCCTTGCCTCAAGGGGAAGGCTGCCAAACGCACTACCGCCCGGCGGAACGTCCGAAAACCATCGACCGCGACGGGTTTCGGGGCGCCAGGCCACGACAGGTCGGATGAAGGCAAGGCTTGCGGGACGCGGGGAGGAATGAATAAGGGCGGGTCGTCGAGCGACAACCATGCGGATGAATCGTTCGGGATAGCGCGTCCTGCTGCCGGCACCTCCATTCAATCTGCCACCTTATTTAAGCGGCGTTTTGCAGGCATGTCAACTGTTTTATCACCCGCGAGGCGATTACCCCATCAATTCTTCACCTGATCAAAGGCACGGGGCAGGCCATGCAGCACGACTTTATGAAAAAAACAGTTTGACCGGCCTGGGTAAGATGGAGTATATTAGTATAGTTGTTATCGGGCGTCGCTTTTCGACGCTTCACGCCATGGCAACTCGTGGAAATCCCGCCCCGGTCAATGGTGTCCGACCGGTGGCGATCCGATCTATCCTGTAGCCGACGAGGTCATGCTGAGCCGGCCGGTGTGTTCAGTGCTGGGGACGGTTCTCCGGACGGGTCAGGCCCGCTCCGGTGCTTCAATGTCGAGGGGAAACGGCAGGGAGGCTGCCATGATTCTTGGTCACCGTAGCCCATCGGGTCGGTCGGGTGTCTCCTCGGCCCTGCCGCTTCCCGCCGGTCCACCGACCGGTCGAGAGGCGTGGGGGGCTGACTGGGGGGGGCTGGACATGGGAACACGGCGCCAATGCCCGCGCCGGAGCCTCCACTGTCCAATCCGGCTGATCGACTTCAGCGAGGACCATCCCGGCGGGCGTACCATCCCGGCCACCGGCCAGGACGTCAGCGACGGCGGGCTCTACGCGATCGTCTCCATCGGCTACGGGCTGGCCGTCGGGCAGCGCTACCTGTTCGAGATGGCCCACGAGGGGCTCGGCCCGGAGCCGGGCACTTTGCGGATGGTGCAGCAGTGGGGCGAGATTCTACGGACCGAACTGCTGCTCAACGACCGGGGCCAGTCCGACCGGGTGGGCATCGCCGTGCGGCTGTACGGGCACCGCGAGAGCGTCATCCCCAATTCGTCGCGAGGACAGGCGATATCCTGACGCCGAATACCGGCGGGACGCCGGTGCCGCACCCCGCCGATCACCGTCGTAACGCCGGCGCCCTGCCCGCGGAGTCGCGGGCGTTGCATCCCGAGTCCTGCTCCATCCCGCGCTTCGGGTGGCGCGGCCTGCCCTGACCCTCTATAATGGCCGCCATGTCGGCCGGGCGACCCATTCGTGTTCGAGGCCGGGCGCTCATCCCGGGTGCCGGGCCCTTCCTGGCCGGAATCCTCAACGTCACTCCTGATTCCTTCAGCGACGGCGGCAGCTTCACCGGCGTAGAAGATGCCGTGACCCACGGGCTGCGCCTGGTCGAGGAGGGCGCCGATCTCATCGATGTCGGTGGCGAATCGACCCGCCCGGGGAGCCTGCCGGTACCGCCCGCGGAACAGCTTCGCCGCGTGCTGCCGGTGATCGAGGCGCTGGCGCCGCGCCTCGCGGGAAGCGGGGTGGTGCTGTCCATCGACACGCGTTCGGCGGAAGTGGCCGGTGCGGCCATCGACGCCGGTGTCGACCTGGTCAACGACGCGTCGGCGCTGGGCGACGATGCGGGCATGGCGCCGCTGATCGCCGGCCGCGGCGCGGGGGTGGTGCTGATGCACATGCGCGGCACGCCGCTGGAC
>CAYVVX010000139.1:6773-10137 GCA_964455315.1 uncultured Planctomycetales bacterium
GGCACCCCGCGGACGATGCAGGACGACCCCCGTTACGACGATGTGGTCGGCGAGGTGCTGGGGTTCCTCCGCGAGCGGGTTGATGCGGCCGGGCGGGCCGGTATCGCGCGGTCCCGCCTGATCGTCGATCCGGGCATCGGCTTCGGAAAGACCACGGCGCACAACCTCGCGCTGCTGCGCGACCTGGGGCGATTCCGCGAGATCGGCGTGCCGGTCATGGTCGGGCCGTCGCGCAAGCGGTTCATCGGCGAGATCCTGGACCTGCCCCGGACGGTCGATCGCGACGCGGGCACGGCCGCGGTGACCGTGGCGTGTGTGCTGGCCGGGGCGGAGATCATCCGCGTTCATGACGTGGCCGGATGCCGGCGAGCGGCGAAGCTGGCCGAGGCCATCCGGCGGGGGGAAGTGAAAAGTGGGACGTGAGCATGCTTGAAACGCTGGAGGTTCGCACGCGGCGGTATGGGCCACTGGTCGTGGCGGTATTGGCCTGCGCGGCGGCATCGGCACCCGCCGCCGAGTGGACCCTTCCGGTGGATCATCCGCGGCTGCTGCTGCGCTCGGAGGATCTGCCCGCGATCCGGGTTCGCTGCGGTGTGCCCGGGCCGGATGGGGCGGCGGCCGACCTTCCCGGGGCCCGGTTCGGAAGCGAGCGGGTGGTGCTGGAGCGGCTGCGGCAGGTCTGCGACCAGATCATGCTCGACCGGGCCCGCGCCGACGACCTGATCGCCCCGGCCATGCTGCACCTGGTGACCGGCGAGCGCGGCAAGCCCGACGTGTACACCACCTGGCTGGCGCTGGAGCTCGTGGGGCGTTCCCGGATGCGGCTGGACATCGACGCCATCGTGGCCCTGGACTGCTGCTGGGACGCGCTGCCGCCGGAGCTGCGCAACCGGGTGGTCGATGCCGTCGCCGGGACCCTCGAACCGCTGGACGAGCGCGACACGCCGGTGGACGGCTACGGTTTTCATCGCAAGCTCTGTTCGCTCGCCGCGGCCATGGTCCTCCACGACCCCGCGCGGCGAGAGCTGGGCCCGGCCGTGGTCACGCGGATCAATTCGGTGATCGGCGCGGGGCTGTCCTACTTCGCCGGCCCGATGACGGGGTTCTGCCGCGAGCGCGGGCCGGTGCCTTCCTCGGGCGGCAACGGGCTCCGGGAGCAGGCCGACCTGGTCTTCGCCTGCGAGTTGTGGCGGGCCCTGGGCGGTGACCCGGCGGTGCCGCTGGCGATGAGTCTCGGCAAGTCGATGGAGCCGTACCTCTACGCGGACACGGGCCATCCGGCGCTGGCTCACGGTCTGATTCACGACGACGGCGGCACCAACCCGCCGAGCCCGTCGGTGCTGCCCGAAGGGTTCGTGCCGGCGATTCCCTGGGTGCTGGCCAGGCGCTTCGAGGACCCGGTGGCGGCATGGTTTACCCGCCGGAGCCTGCCCATGGCGCTGTCGCAGGTGATTCCCGAGGTGGATCGCTACCAGTGGCTGCGCCTGGTCTACGGACCGCTGGAGGAGAAGGACATCGCCCGCGACAAGCTGCCGCTGGGGCGCAACTTCGGCGGCGGCTGGGTGGCCATGCGCTCCGGCTGGGGCGACGGCGAGACGCTCGTGCTGTTCGACGCGGGCCAGCCGTTCTGGCGCTCGCGCCAGCACTTCGATGCCGGGCAGTTCCAGGTGCTTCGCAAGGGAAGACTGGCCATCGACAGCGGCGACGATGTCACCCACGACGCCATCCCCGGCCGCGGCGGGCTGACCTCCATCGGCGGGCGGACCGCCGACTGGGACGACTACTTCCAGGCCACCATCGCCCACAACTGCGTCACCGTCGGCGACCGGTCCCAGACCATGACCCTCTACGGACGCCCGTGGACGGCGACCGGCAACCAGCGGCTCATCGAGGGCAACTACACGCCGGCCGACGGGCCGGTGGCCACGACCCCGCGGAACACCGGCGAACTGACCGCGTTCGAGACCAACGCGGATTACAGCTACGCGGCCGCCGACCTGACCGCGGCGTATCCCCGGGCCCTGGTCGGGGCGATGCACCGCTCGATCCTGTTCGTGCATGCCGGGGCGATCCTGGTGCTCGATCGCCTGGAAGCGACCAAGCCGCTGGCCACCAAGACCTGGAACCTGCAGTTGCCGGCCATGCCGCGCCTGCTGCCGGACGGCGCGTCCGCATCGATCGACGTGACCGAGGCCAATCAGCTTCACGGCGTCCATGAGGACGCGGGCGTGTGGCTGCTGCCGGATGATCGTCCCTGGCTGCAGGTCAGCCATGGTGAAGGTCGCCTGTTCGTGCGCACGCTGCTGCCGGCCGGGGCGGTTCGCCGCGCGACCGGCGGGCCGATGAAGCCGCGGACCATCGACGCCGGGCGCATGGCCGGGAAGACCTACTTCGGCGGCGATCCGTTCGGTTACGAGCACCGGCTGTGGCCGTCGTCGGTGCTGCAGGCACCCAACGCGGCGTACACGCTGGGCGAGCCGCTGACGCTGGGCCCGCAGTTCGGGCTGGGCGCCACCTGGGGCCGGTACGACGTTCAGCCGGCGGAGTTCGAGCGCGCGGTGGTGTTCCTCCACCTGCTGGTGCCGGCGGACGCGACCCGGGACCGGCCGCCGCCGGTGGCGATGCGACAGGAGGAGGGCATGGTCACCGTCCGCGTGGAACTGCCCGGCCAGACGGCGGAGGTGATGCTCTCGCTCGACGACGGCGCGGGGCTGGTGCGGCTGTTCAAGCCCGGCTCCGATCAGCCGTTCGTGGAGCGGGAACTCGCCGAGGAGGTCGAAGGCCTTCGCCGCGACGAGTTCAGGCCGCGGTAGTGGTGGCTGATATCACCTGGAGTCCATGAGGGCCGTCCACCACGCGCCCATTCCGTGCTATAATGAGTGCAGCTTTCCGGCGGGCATCGTACGGTTGGGATTGCTTTCCGCTTTCCCCGGAATCCAGAAGGGCCGCTTTCATGAACCTTTCGTTACATCCCGATCTTCAGCGATTCGTCGACAACCAAGTGGAGGCCGGTACATATGATTCGGCTGAAGCATTGGTCAATGCCGCGGTCGAGCGCCTGCGAACCGAGCAGGAGTTGTCCGGCGATCAACTGAAGCAACTCAGAGCCGCCGTCGCGGTGGGTATCGAGCAGGCGGATCGAGGTGAAGTTGCGCCATGGGATCCTGCCGACCTGAAGCGCCGCGTTCGCGAAGCCACTCAATGAAGTGGGGTCTCGAACATGCCTCATGTGGTGCGAACGCAAGCTTGCGACGAGGATCTGCTGAGCATCGCCGTCTACATCGCTCGCGACAATCTCTCCGCCGCGAACACCTTGATCGAGCTTTTTGACCAGAAGTTCGCCTTGCTCGCGGAATACCCAAAA
>CAYVVX010000140.1:0-9845 GCA_964455315.1 uncultured Planctomycetales bacterium
GCGGCGATCTCCTCGGGGTCCACGCCGAACCGCCGGGCCACGCCGATCGCCGCCAGGGCGTTGAACACGTTGTGACGGCCGGGCACGTTGAGCCGGTAGTGGAACCGCCCGTTGACCGTGAACGACTGGGTTTCCTCGCCGCCCGCCGGCGGGCTCGACCGCGGCGGCGGGTCCAGGGCATAGCCGGTGTCCATGGCCGCGTCGCCGGAGGTCAGCCGCAGGTCGGCCTTTTCCCAGCGTCCGTAAGTGACGCGGCGAATGGACTTGAACGCCGGGTCGCTCTCCAGCTTGCGGCGGATCAGCTCATGCTCGGCGTTGACCACCGCGCATCCACCTTCCGGCAGCGACAGCAGCAGCGACATCTTCTCGGCGGCGATCGCTTCCAGGCTGCCCAGCCGTTCCAGGTGGGCTTCCGAGATGCCGGTCACCACCGCGATCTCCGGCTCGACCAGCGCCGCCAGCGCCGCGATCTCGCCCGGAGCGTTCATGCCCACCTCGCAGATCACGAAGGCATCCGACGGGTCCGCGGCCAGCAGCGTCAGCGGCACGCCGATGGCGTTGTTGTAGCTCTTGATCGAGGCCAGCCCTTTCATCCGCCCGGACAGCACATGCGCGATCATGGTCTTGGTGGTGGTCTTGCCGTTGCTGCCGGTCACCGCCACCACCGTCGACGAACGTCCCAGCACCCGCCGCCGGTAGTACCGGGCCAGCCGCCCGAGCGCCGTCACCGGATCGTCCACCCGGATCAGCGCGCCGCCGGAAACGATATCGGCGACATCGTCGTTCGGAGCGTAGTCCTGTCGCACCATGGCCGCGACCGCACCGGCCTGGAAGGCCGGAGCGACGTAGTCATGCCCGTCGAATCGTTCCCCGTGAATGGCCACGAACAGATCGCCCGGACGGACCTCCCGCGAGTCGATGACCACGCGATTGGCGCTGCCCGGCAGCGCCGAACGGTCGGCGATGCCCTCACTGGCGGTGACGATTTCCTCCAGAGTCAACGGTTTCACGGCAAACCCTTCCCCACCAGCGTCCTGTTGAACCACACGCGGCTTCGCGACGGTCTCATGTCCGCGCCTGTCGCCAGAGTTCCTTCGCCATCGCCACATCCGAGAACGGCAGTCGTTCCCGCCCGATCTCCTGGTACGTTTCGTGACCCTTGCCGGCCAGCAGCACCACGTCGCCCGCTCCCGCCGTTGCCAGGCACTGCCCGATGGCCTTGCGCCGATCCGGCTCCACCCGCACCCGCGAGGATGATCCGGCGGGAAACCCGGTCAGGACCTCGTCGATGATCGCCTGGGGATCCTCGGTCCGCGGGTTGTCGCTGGTCACCACCGCCAGGTCGGCGTAGGCCGCCACCGCCGCGGCCATCTTCGGGCGCTTGGTCCGGTCGCGATCACCACCGCAGCCGAACATGACGATAAGCCGTCCGGATGTCAACGGTCGCAGGGCCGACAGGACGTTGGTCAGGGCGTCGTGCGTGTGAGCGTAGTCCACCAACACCGTAAAGCCCGGGTCGGTCTCGCCGATCGGCGCGAGATCCACCCGCTCCAGGCGCCCGGGCACCACGCGGGTCTGTTCCAGCCCCTTGGCGACCACCGGCAGCGGCACCCCCATGGCCAGGCAGGCGGCCGCCGAAGCGAGCGCGTTCTGCACGTTGTGCCGCCCGACCAGCGGCAGATTGACCTCAGCCGCGTCGCGGGCCAGGTCCGCCGCGGGCGCGTCCACGATCAGGTGAAACCGCGTGCCGTTGGCATCCATGGCCTGAATCCGGGCGGCGACCTGGGCCTCGGGCTCGCGGCGACCGCCGGTGCCCAGGATGCCGAAGCGGAGCACCTTCGCGCGGCATGACGCGACCATCCGATCGCCGGCCGGATCGTCTCCGTTGATCACCGCGAAGGCGTCGGCACCGAGGCCGTCGAACAGCCGCTTCTTGGCCAGCAGGTACGACTCCATGTCCTTGTGGTAGTCGAGATGATCGCCGGTGAGATTGCTGAACACGCCGACCGAGAAGCGGATGCCGTCGACGCGCCCCTGGTCCAGGGCGTGGCTGGACACCTCCATCACCGCCCGGGTCGCGCCCGCGTCGGCCGCCTCGGCCAGGTAGCTGACCAGTGTCGCGGCCGGGGGCGTGGTCATGGTGGCTTCCATTCGCCGGGCGATGAGGTCGTACTCGACCGTGCCGAGCATCGCCGCCGGCTCGCCGACCTCCTGGAAGATGCCGCGGGTCAGGTAGCAGAAAGTGCTCTTGCCGTTGGTGCCGGTGATGCCGATGACGCGAAAGTCGCCCGAGCGGAGGCGCTTCTCCAGGCCGTAGACGATCGCCGCCAGCCGCCCGGCGACGCCCCGGGCCGACGCCACCTTGATCAGCGGCACGCCCGCGGGGACATCGATATCGCGCTCGGCCACCACCGCCACCGCGCCGGCATTCAACGCCGCGGGAACATAGGTGTGACCGTCGCTGAGGGTGCCGCGCAGTGCGACGAAGACCGCGCCGGGGCTCACCTGGCGCGAGTCCTCCGCCACCGAGGTGATCAGCGGATCATCACCACCCCGCCATCCGGGCGCGAGCCCGGCCGCGTTCACCAGGTGACTCCAATGCAGCCCCGTCTTTGCCGACGTCATCGATGTCTATACCTTCGCCCCGGTCGGCACCGCCGAAGGCGCCGGAGGCGGCTGTGTTCGTCGCCCGGGGAGCGGATCGCCACGCACGTTCCTGCCGCCGCCGGGCCACGCTGGGAAACCGGATGGAAGCGCCCATCAGCACCCGCCCGACTCAATCCCGCGCGTCCGTCATCAGGGTGGGGTGCGCATCGGACGGCGGATCGTACGGCACGCCGAGATAGGAGAGGGTCTGCTCGAGGATGACCTTGACCGCCGGCGCCGCCACCGTGCCGCCATAGTAGCCGATGCTCTTCCTGGGCTTGCGAATCATGACCAGCGCCGTGACCCGCGGTTCGCGGGCCGGCGCGCCGGCGATGAACGAGCCCAGGTAGGCGTCCGGCTCGTAACCCTTGACCCGACGCTGGCGGCGCGCTTCCGCGGACCACGGCACCTCGGCCGTGCCGGTCTTGCCCATCACCTGCCAGTTGCTCAGCTTGCAGGGCTTGCCGGTGCCCTCGTTGACCACCCGGGCGAGGATGTCGCGCATGATCGCCGCCGACGCCGGGTCGATGGACTGCCCGCGGTCCACGACCTCGCGGCGGTCCTCGATGATCTCCCCGCCGCCGTTCACCACCATCTGCACCAGCCGCGGCTGCACCAGCCGCCCGCCGTTCATGATCGAGTTGAAGGCGCTCAGCAACTGGATCGGCGTCACCGCCACCGCGCCGTGCCCCATGGGCAGCCGGGTGATGGTGCACTTGTCCCACAGTCGCGGCGGCAGGAGCATGCCGTCGCTTTCGCCGGGCAGGTCGATGCCGGTCACCCGGGCCAGGCCGAACCGCTTCAGCGCCGCGTACACCCGTTCATTGCCCAGCCGTTCACCGATCTGAGCCATCCCGATGTTGCTCGAGTGGATCATGATCTCTTCGACGGTGAGGTTCCCGTAGGGATGGTGATCGCTGAGCGCCCGACCGCAGGTCATGTACAGGCCGTTGTAACAGTTGAACACATCCGAGGGCTTGATCACCCCCTCGGCCAGCGCGGGCATCATCACGAAGGGTTTGAAGACGCTGCCCGGCTCGACCGGATCGGTCAGGATGCGATTGCGGCGGTTTTCAGCGGGCGCGGCGCCCGGGTTGGAGGGGTCGTAGGTCGGCTGGACGGTCATCGCCAGCACCTCACCGGTGCGCGGATCCATGACCAGGCCCATGCCGCACTCGGCGCGGTACTTCTCCACCGCCGCCGCGACCTCGCGCTCGACCACTTCCTGGATCGCGGTGTCGAGGGTCAGCACCACGTGGGCGCCGTCCTTCGGCGCGACGTAGGAATCCGCTTCCTCCAGCACCGCCCGGCGATGCACGTCGCGATACACCCGCCGGCTGCCATCGGTCGGCTTCAGGAACGACTCGCAGGACAACTCCACGCCTTCGAGACCCTTGCGGTCCTTGCCTACGAAGCCCACCGCGTGTGCGGCCACGGCGCCCATCGGATAGTCGCGGGCCGACTCCCAGGTCACCTGGACGCCGGACAGCGTGCCCTCGCGGCGGGCCCGGTTCAGCGCTTCGACCTGTTCCTGGCTCACCCCGCGGCGCAGCACCACGAAGCCCGGCGAGGTGGGGTTGTCCAGCAGCTTGCGAAGTTCCGCTTCGGGATCGCCCAGCAGCGCATGCAGCGCCGCGGCGGCCTGGCCGTGATCCTCGACCAGCCGGGGATCGGCGAAGATGACCGCCTCGTCGTGGCTGCCCGCGAGGACGCGGTGATTGCGATCGAGGATCGAGCCGCGACGGCCGGGAATGGGCACGGTGGTGATCTGGCGTCGCTGCGACCAGGCCAGCAGTTCGGGGCCCAACCGCTCCTGAATGTAGACCAGCCGCCCGACCACCCCGAACAACCCCGCGCAGACACAGATCAGCAGGGCCTGGGCGATGCGGATACGCTGACCGGCGGAAGGCATGTGCGATCCCCTTCAACTTGCACAGCTATGGGCGGCGGGCGGCCGCGGAACGCTCCCCGATGCCGCCGCGCTCCGCCGGGGCGGCGTCGACGCCCAGGGCCTCGGCCCGCTCGCGGATCTTTCGCGGCGAACGCAGCCGGGCGATCTCCAGCTCCTGGTTCCAGATCTTCTGCTGCAGCTCGGCCTGGTCCTGGTGCAGCACCTGGATCAACCGCTGATGCCGACCCTGCTCCACGCGCAGCGCCACCACGCCCAAGCCCACCAGGGTCAGGGCCAGCAGCACGCCGACCATGCGCGGAATCGTCATGGCAGTCTCACCGCGAAGCCATCGACTCCGTCAAGGACTGCCTGGCCGGCAGCCGAATGGTCGCGCCGAGCTGCAGCTTCTTGGGATCGAGGCTCTTGTTCAGCTTCTGGATCTCGCCCCACAAGGTCTCGGAGCCGAGCTGCTCGCGGGCAATCGAACTCAGGGTGTCCTTGGACTTGATCTGATAGGAGCGAACCTCGGCGTGGGCGGAGATCGGCTTGGGCGCCTTGCGGGTGCCGGCGGGTTGAGAGTGATCCGGCCCGTCCGCAGTCCTGGCGTACGTGCCGGGGAGCGGGGCCACCCCAATCGTACCGGGGTCCGATGGGGCCTGGCGCGTACCGGATGGCGATGGGGCCTGATGTGCACCGCCTGCCGACGGTGTCCCGATCCCGAGAACCTTCTCGGCCACCTGGGGGGGAACGCCCCGGCTCGTCGCGGCGATCGACTCGAACATGTCGGCGGGAAGGTCAGGCATCACCAGTTCCTGACCCGCCACCACAATATCCTTGTTCTTGATCCGATCCTTGTTGGCCTTGACCAGGAAGTCGACCACCTTGCTTGATGCCGTCCCGTAGATCTTGGTGGCGATCTCCCCCAGGGTCTCACCCTTCTGGACAATATAGGGGCGCGAGGTGGCCGCGGTGGGCGGCTTGACGTCGATGGGTGGTGCCGAGGCGACCGCACCTTCGCCCGGCCTCGGGGCGACCGGGACGGTCTCGATCCTGCCCGGCAGCGGGGTGATTTCCGGCAGGGTGCTGCGCTCGTTGCGTAACGGCGGTTCGACCGCGCCCGGAATCGGCGGGGCCACCCGGTGGGCATCGTAGTTGAAAGTGATGATCTCGCCCGCCACGGTCTCCGGCGGCATCAGTGGATTGCCGGGCACGTTCTCCGGGCGGATGGTGTGCTCAGGCCAGACATCCGGCCCGTCCGACTGGTGGGCCCGAGGGGGCGGCCGCACGTCATCGAACATCGCGCCCGTGCCGTTGCCCACCTAAACGGCCGCCGCGCCGCCCGGGCCCGGCTCGGCCGGAGCCACCTCGTAGGTCGGCAGGTACTGTGGACGGAACATCCGGTCGACGGACTCCGGTGCGTCCGGCGCGGTGGGCCGGGGCATGGCCACCAGGCTTTCCCCGGGCGTCGACGACGGCGGGTTGGTATGGGACAGGAGAACGGCGAACACAACGATGAACATCAGACCGACCAGCAGCCCGATCTTCGTCTCGCGGGTCATGAGTACCTCCGTGTCTAGCAATCCGGACTCCGTTCCGTCGCAGGCGGCATGAACCGGCTAGGCGTCGGTCCTGCGCGCCGCGACGCGCAGCTTGGCGCTCCTCGATCTGGGGTTCCGTTGCGCCTCCTCGCTCGACGCGTGCACAGGTTTTTTCGTCCTGATGTCATACACGCCTTCGCGGGAACGTTCAAGGAAGTTTTGTTTGACGGCGCGATCTTCGCCGCTGTGAAAGCTGATCACACCGATGCGGCCGCCGGGCGCGAGCAGCTCCGGCGCGGCCTCCAGCAGTGCCGCCAGGCTCTCCGTCTCGTGGTTGACCGCCATCCGCAGGGCCAGGAACGTGCGCGTGGCCGGGTGGATCTTCTCGCGATGCCCGTGCTCCGGGACACCGGTGGCCGAGCAGACGATGCGAACCAGTTCGCTGGTCCGGCGGATGCGCCCGTCGCGGCGAACCTGGCAGATCCGCTTGGCGATCCGCCGGCTGAAGCGTTCCTGGCTGTTGTGAAAAATCAGGTCGGACAATTCGTTCTCGCTCAGCCGGTTGATCAGATCCGCTGCGGTCGTCTCCTGCCGCTCGTCCAGCCGCATGTCCAGCGGCCCGTCCTGGTGGAAGCTCATCCCCTTCTCGGAGCCAAGTAATTGATCGGTGCTTACCCCTAAATCGGACAACAAAACATGGATTTGCCCGACACCCAGCGAGGCGAGCACCTCGGCCAAAGCCGAAAAGTTCTCGCGGACCAGTTCCACACTCGGCGACCGCTCGCCCAGGCCGGCCAGCTTCGCCCGCGCCCGCTCGAGGTTCAGCGGATCGACGTCCAGCCCGATCAGCCGCCCGCCGGCGCCGATGCGCTCGGCCAGCAGCCGGGCGTGCCCGCCGTGACCGATGGTCGCGTCCACCACGGTCTCGCCGGGGCGCGGATCGAGCAGTTCGAGCATCGGCTCGATCAGCACGGGTTCATGTTCAATCTGTTCGCGATTCACTTGCGGGCCATGATCCGGCGGTTGTTCCCGCGCCCGACCCGGCCATTCCCGGGCCGCACCATCGAACGCGCGAGCCTGAGTATATGCCGGAAGGGACGCCGAGTCCCGGTGGCACCGCAAAAAAGAGAGGGCCGCGTCCCCAATCCCTGCGGACGTCAGCCCCGAACTTCCTGAAGTCTTTCCGCCGTCGAAATCAGCGCCCGGGCGCCCGGCGACAGCCGAACCTGAACGTTGATCCCGGCCCGTTTGAGCCGGACCAAGCGCCGGTGCAGCTCCTCCGCGTGAACCATCAGAGACCCGTCCGCGTCGGCGGGCCCGCTGAACATGGATTCTCGCAGCAGGTGTTGCCTCACCGCCTCCACGCTGCCTGACCGCGGCATCGGAGCGTCGACCATCCCTGTACTCCGAACTCCAGGAAGAAGTCAGTTCGCCGCTTCCCTGCGCCGGCACCGCCTTGTTCCACCAAAAATCCAACCGGCACCCGCACCGCCGCGCCGGCGGTGTCGGGATACCCGGCTTCCACTCGCCGCGGCCGATCCTTCGACCACAGCTTCGCCGCCGGCATGACCAGACGCCGCCCGGCGGAAAGATCAGCTCGGAAAGGGGCCTGACGGATGGACAGGTCCCCTTTCCAGAGCCAATCCCTCGCTCTTCCGTGAGCCCTACTCCCGATCACTCCGCGAGCACGCCCATGCGCTTGCGCTCCAGGGTGATCCGCCGGGCCTCTTCCAGCTTCGGCTTGAAGGAGTAGCCGTTATCTTCCATGTACCTCTTGTACGCCTCGCGTTCCCAGACCACCAGGTGATCGCCCGATCCGGACAGGGTCACCTGCTTGTCGATGCGGGCGTGATCCAGCAGCACCTGCGGCAACACCACGCGGCCCTGCACGTCGGTTTCGACCGGGGCCGACAAAGCATAGAAGATTCTCTGAAAATCCTCTTTAGCCGCCGACTGAACCAGGTCGCCTTCGCAGGCCTGGGCGAACTCCTCGAACCGCCCTTCCTCGAACAGCTTGAGCGTGCGTGGAATATCTCCGGGAGTTACATAAAATGTGGTGCGACCCTCGGCGTCGCCCTGGATCTTGGCCCTGATCGTACTGGGTATGCTCAGTCGATTTTTCGGGTCGATCTGAAGTTCGTGCGTCCCGGTAAGAAACATGAGGCCTCGTGGTGATCGACCGATTGACTTGAGTCACGACCCTGATCCACACTTTGACACTGACCTGCTTCAGATAGGACTTATTTACCACAATTTGACACAAATGCAACGGGGGAAATCGCCGGATTCAAATTTCTTTTTCGCCCTGGACCTCCTGACCAGAAGTTGGGCAAATGTACGCCCCTGAAATGAACAACCGACCCGCCCAACCACAAGTGTATGCACCGGGCAGGTCGAACGGCCGATAACTGCGCGCTGCTCCACAGGAGAAGCCGATCCGCACGGGCGGGTGACACACCGCGACGGTTTGCCGTCCGGGCAATGCGAAGATGAGTCGTCGGAGGGAGGTTCAGCAGACCGAGGCACACAACCGCCCCGGTGGTAAGGTCAGTTGGCGCGGTCCATTCCTGCCAGCGACGTCCGCTCGGGCAGGGACAGGAAGACCTGCTGCGGCGGGTAGCCGTTCAGGCTTGTGCACAGGCGCACCAGGGAAGCCAGCTCGAACATGAGCTGATCGAAGTGTTCGCCGTTGACGGAAGCCCGCCAGTGGATCAGTTGCCCGCACTTGAAGTACGCCCGGCTGACGCCCAGTTCCACCCGCAGGCTGTGGTCGGGAAGCCCGTACTCGCGCACGTACTCGTACGGTCGGGCATGATCGACGGCCCACTTGACCACGGAACGATCGGCGGGATGAACGATCATGGCAGCAGCCCTCGTAGGAGTCGCCGCCCGGACGGCTGAACACCCCGGGCGGACGAAACAAACCAACAAGGTCAGGCCCGGCGGCTCGCCTCCGGGATCGGCTTTGAGCGAGGGAACCATCAAGCTCTGTCTGCGGTCCAAACGCACGACTTGACAGTTGATGAGGTACTCGCCTCCGGGCCTGACCCTTACTCTGAGAAACCTCGCGGACGGATCCGCGGACGATGCGGCCTAACCGCCTGCTCTTTAAGGTTCCGACGGGAAGCCTCCCGCGGGACAAGAAGGCATCGATGAAGCATCCATGCTTCACCGATGCGACGCTCCCGAGGCAGGGGTGCCTGGTACGCCACGCCCGCCCCGGTGCCCGGAACCGATCGCCACCATCCTCCATGAGGATCACAACAGACTGGTCACCAGCTCACCCACGCGCACCGGGGGCGCCCGACCGAGGCGAGGCCATGCGATGCCCGGCCCGGTCGTGAGTGTCGACCTGAGACGTCGAAACGTTTGACTTGCCGATCAGGGAGATGCGTTCCGTCGCTCGGCCCATGCCGCCTGACTCGGCGTCATGAGCCCCCGACCTTTCGGCCAGCCGGTCCGCTGCCTGGGGCCATCCGTGGACCGCGTCATACCAGAACGATGTGCCATCGTCAGGCGCCCGGGAACAGAAGGATCGGGACGCCCGCGTGCCCATGTGATAACACAGAATCGGACGTTGGGGAAGGGCGCAAATACCTTATTTCCCAACTTTTGTGTCAATATAAGAAGGATAGAAAATCGGAGAACTCACAGGTACAAGATGTAGAACGATCTACCTGATCGCACCCGCTATATAGTGGCTGCTCGCAGGGGTTGATCCAGGCTTGATCCCGCCTGCTCGCAACACAATCGCCTCAAACATCCCATAT
>CAYVVX010000140.1:9855-10115 GCA_964455315.1 uncultured Planctomycetales bacterium
CATATTGACACGCTTCTCGCCACACCCTCTTCCTTCCCCCACCCGCAAACCCCGCCAGGCGAGCCGGAAACCCCCCGCCGGACGCCGGCGTATACAGTGTCGGGCACCCGTTGTCGATGCTGCCCGCGCCAGTTATGATTGTCGTTGAAGGAGACTGCCATGACCGCACTTCGGGGCTCGGTCAAGAGGGCTCAGCACCGCCTCTGGCTCAACCGCTGGTTATCGGGGCTGGGCTGGTTCATGACCGGCAACGGCATCGC
>CAYVVX010000141.1:0-1827 GCA_964455315.1 uncultured Planctomycetales bacterium
ATCATGGCCTCCAGTTCATCGCCGTGGTGATTGGCCGACGTGGCATGAAGGAGCCGCATCTCGGTCACATTGGCGAGCGTGGCATCCGGATCGAACGCGCCCACCAGCGCTGAAGCGTTGATGGGGAATTCCGCATGGTGCCACTGCCCGTCGGCGGGCAGGGCGAACGGTGTTTGCGTGACCATCACCCCGCCGTCCCCGATCAGGGCGATGCGCATCTGGAGCGCTTCTGTACCGAAGTTCTTCAGATCCATCTGCATCGCATCGACACCGGCGGCCGTGTAGTCTCCCAGCCACTGGCTGCGATTCAGCACGACCATCTTGCCGGTGGGCCCGAACTGGCCGGTGGAGAAGTGCTGCATGTAGCCGTCATCCGTGCCGTTGGGCCCTCCCGAAGGCACATTGATCGGCGTTCCCTGGTCGGGCAGGCCGATGATCCAGTTCTGGGTGGTGCCGTCCTCGAAGTCGTCGAGTTGTCCGGCGGCAACGCCGAAGGCCATCGAACATGCCAGCAGCACGCCGGTCGGTGCGATCAGATACGCTTTCATGTCCCTCTCTCCATCCCGTGATACGACGTGCCCTGTCCCATTCAGTCGCGTGATGGCGGTGAGGCATCCCCGGCTGCGATCGGTCCTGAGGGGCCGGCCTGAATCCGCACGGGTTCGGTGAAATCCCTGTTTTCCTCCACGCGCCCACCGCGCAGCAGCGACCCTCTACCCGCCGGGCGGGCGCACAGCAGGACTGGCCCACCCAGTAAGCTGAACCCTGAAGCAACGCCCGCTATTCCGCGGTCTGGCAGGAGTTTTTTCAGGGTGGTGGCGGAAGCGGCATGGATGAGCCGGCCGGGGGCGCGGTTCCGGGACAAGTGATCAGCCAGGCGATGGTCAAAAATCCGGCAGCCGGCCGAAGCGGCCTTCCTCGACCGCCTCGCTGAGGTGGCTGCACAGGAGTTCCACCGCGGCATCCTCGCCGCCGACCCGCCGGCGGCAGCGCTCCAGCAGCCGGATGCCGGCCAGTTCGGCGAGGTTGGCGATCTCCCGTTCTTCGATGCGGCGGTAGCCTCGTTCGACCGCGATGCGCAGCAGACCCACCACCAGTTCCAGGGCCCGCTCGCGGATCTGGCGGCGGCGGGTCCGGTCGTTGATGGCCTCTTCGAGGATGGCGACCGACCAGTCGCAGGTCATGTCGGCCAGGGCTTCGAGGCCCAGCAGTTGCAGCCGCGGCGGGGCCCCGTTGAGGATGAACTTGTGGCCCAGCGCGGCCGCGGAGGACCGTGAAGGGCGTCTGGTCAAAGCGTGGAGAATGTCCTGCTTCATGGTCTTGGGGTACATGGCGTTGCTCCCGATGTCTGAGACGTCAAGGCTATAGGTTGGCCCGTACTGCCACGCACTACCCTCGCGAACCCATTCCGGCCGCTGAAAACGACCGGAGTTCCCCGAGTCGCCGGTCCTCCTTTCTTTGCGATCAGGATACGTTGTGGTGGGCATCTTCAATTCCCCCGAGTGATTCGTGGTGCATCAGGATATGGAGCACGCCGCGTGCCGCGCGCGGAATCGGGCTGGCGTCCCTGCCAGTGCGTGTGGGTGAGCAGGATTCCCCGGGACGGGTGGCGCGGGGATGGGCAAAAGTGCGCGGAAGATGCGGCCGAGGCGGCACCGCGCCCGCATCGCCGACCAGGGATCGGTTCGATTCCCAAGCGCTACTCGGGATGTTCGCGCGTTCGGGCGGTCAGCCTTCCGCCTGGACGCGCTCGACGCGGCGGGCGATGTCGTTGATCTGGTCGAGGCTGGAGAAGCCGATGGTGAAGCCGCTCAGGTACGGCTTGCT
>CAYVVX010000141.1:1837-7954 GCA_964455315.1 uncultured Planctomycetales bacterium
GAAGCGCAGCGACTCGTCGATGCGGTCGCCCTTGATCCGTCCCTCGCCGAGGATCTTCATGCCGTAGATGCTCTTGCCGCGCTGGTGCATGGTGGCCAGGGTCTCATCGACCTTGCCGACTTCTTCCGGCGTCTTGACGTCCATGTAGATCGCGAAGGGATTGATCCTGGCCAGGTCCACCTCGACCCACGGCTCGTCCATGGCCGCGCGCAGCGCCTCGAAGGTGTGGCACGAGCAGCCCACCGCCCGGACAATGCCCTTTTCCTTGGCTTCGCTGAGCACGTCCATGGGCCCGCGCATCTTCTCCGGCCAGTCGCCGTCCATCATGCAGTGCAGCAGCAGGATGTCGATGTAATCCGTGTTCAGTTCCTGGCGGAAGCGCTCCAGGTCCTTGCGGACCCCATCGGCGTCCTTGGCCTGGGTCTTGGAGGTGATGACCACCTTATCGCGCTGCACTTCCTTGAGCGTCCTGGCGATGTAGGGATGACTCTTGTACATGTCCGCCGCGTCCCACCAGCGGATGCCGTTGTCCATCGCGGTGCGGAACATCCTGATCATGTTCGCCTCGCCGGAGTCGCGCTGCTCCTTCCCGCCGACGGTGCCGGTGCCCAGCGACAGGCGCGAGGTCTCGATGCCGGTCTTGCCGAGCTTGACCTGGTCGTTGAGGCGAAGCGGCGGGCCGCCCGCCGGGCGTGTGCTGGTCGCGGCGGCCGGAGCCGTGGAGGGCTTGTCTTCGGCGAAAAGCCGCCCGCTCATACCGGTGGCCAGCGCCATGGCCGCGGCCTTCCCGATGAACTCGCGTCGATGCATCCTGCTCATGGTCGCCTCCTGGTTCAGAACGGCCGCCCGTCGGCGGCGCGTGGCGTTCTTCGTGTGCCGTGCCCTGACCCGCCGGGGATCACGGCCCCGGGTGTACCGTTGACCGTGCCATCCGCCGGTCGGGCGTGCGACAGTAGTCTATTCTATGCCTTGGGATCGCCCGCGACATCCGGGGCACCCCCCGAAATCGACGGCAGCGGGACGCCCTTGTCCACCAGCTTGATCGGCCGGCCGCCGGCGGCGATGAATTCCCTGGTCGGGTCGATTTCCAGCCTCTGGCACAGGCTGGCGAACAGGTCCGGCACGGTGATCTGCTGATCCTCGACCTTCAATCCGGAGCGGTCGGAGGCCCCGATGACCTGCCCGCCGGGAACGCCCGCACCCGAGAGCATCAGGCTCCAGGCGTGGGGATGGTGGTCGCGGCCGGCGGCGCTGTTGATCCGCGGCGTGCGCCCGAACTCGCCCATGCAGATGACCAGGGTCTGATCCAGCAGCCCGCGGTCGTCGAGGTCGCGGAGCAGGGCGGACATGCTCACGTCGAGCTGGCCGAGCAGCCGCTCGTGAACCGGAAAGTTGTTCGCGTGCGAGTCCCAGCCGCCCAGGTGCACCTGCACGAAGCGGACACCGGTTTCAACCAGCCGTCTGGCCAGCAGGCAGCCCTGCCCGAAGCCGTCGCGCCCGTAGGCATCGCGGAGGGGAGCGGGCTCCTCATCAAGCCGGAATGCCGCGGCCTTGCTGGAGGTCATGAAGCGGCGGGCTTCCTGTCGCCCGAGGGCGCTCTCGCCGGCCATGTCCAGTGCGGCGGTGGCGGGGTTGCCTTCCTCGAAGGTCTTGAGCAGGGCGAGCCGCCGTTGGATGCGATCCTCATTGATACCGGCGGGCAGGCCGAGGTTGTCGGGCGGGCGGTTGGGATCCCAGACCACGAAAGGGGCATGTTCGACGCCCAGGAAACCCGAGCCCCAGCCGGTGTGGCCGATGGAGATGAACGCGGGCAGCCCCTCGCGCTGGGCGCGGGACATGGCCCGAGGCCCCAGCTCGTGCGAAACCATCGCTCCCAGGCTGGGATTGTCCAGCGTGCCCAGCGGGCGGTAGCCGGTGTTGGCGAAGAACTGGGCCCGGTTGTGCTCGTTCTCCGGCGAGTTCATCGAGCGGACCACGGTCATCTTGTGCATCAGCCGGGCGAGCCGGGGCACATGCTCGGTGAAGTGTACGCCGGGGACGCTGGTGCGGATGTGCTTGAACGGGCCGGCATAGCGGGTGTCGTGCTTGGGGTCGATGGAGTCGATCTGGCTCATGCCGCCGTGCATCCACAGCAGGATGACCGACTTCTCGCTGCCCGGCGGACTGGTTTCGCCGGCGAAGAGTTCCGGCAGGCCCGGACGGAGGAGCATCCCCAGGGCCCCGCCGACGGTCATGCGCATGAAGCTGCGGCGGTCCAGCGCGGAGCGGATGCCGTGCAGCGCGCAGGCATGCTCGCGGTCGTGGGCCTGACCGGCGGCGGGATGGGCCACGGGATCAGGGCTCATGCTGGGGGCATGGTCACTCATGCAGGCTCCGTAACGGCGAATTGTCGGCGAAACTCCGGGTGCGGCCCGTGCGGATACCATTGTAACGGCAAGCCCCGCCCGCGTCAGCCACTTTTTCGGGGTGTCCGGCCCGGCTTCGGCCCGCGCCGGGCCCACATTCTTTCAATATAGGGGATCGCATCCGGGGTTTTGCAGCCGGTTTCGCCGTGATCGACCTCGATCCGCTCGATCCGCCGGGCGGCCGCCTCGGCCTTCTTCCGCAGTGACCGGTTCCGCCCGCCGATGGCGATCAGCGCCAGGTACTTCGCGTCGCGGACGCGGTTCAAGCTGGTGTGGATGCTGTTTTCGATCATGCCCAGACGCTCCACGAAAAACGCGTCGGGCAGATCCAGTTCATGGTCCATGGCCTGGCGGGCCAGCAGCAGCCAGCCGGACCGCGCCGTCCACTCGTGCTTTGACCTGGTCCATTGCTCCATTTTCCGCCGCGCGTGCGGGCTCCTGGCGACCAGCCCGGCCACGGCGTCGGCCAGGGTGTAGTTGCGCATCTGCCTGGCCCAGGCGTCCATCTCCCGGGGGCTCATGGCCTGTGGATCGGCGATCATGGTGGCGAGGATGCGGGCGTCGTAGTTACCGCTGGCCCACAGTGCTTTGGCCAGGGCGTGGTCGGTCCCGATCCGCCTGGTGAGCTTGCCGAGGTTGGCGTAGCTGACGCCGTACATGGGCTCGGGCGCCCCGTGACGGGCGTAGACCTTGCGGTTCTGGGCGGTGCCCAGGGCTTCGAGCTCACGCAGGAGGTCGGCGACGGTCATGGCAGGGTTTCGGCGCGGCGGGTGACCGGAGCAGCGTAGAAGGCGCCATTTGCGGCGTCAATTGAAAACATTCCAACGACCTTCTCCATCCGCATGTCCGGGGGCGGCTTAGCGCGGTCCCCGCCGCGGGCTATAATCGCCCGTTCATCGCGGCCCGCGGCGAACGGGGCCTGTCCTGCCCGCCGCGGCGACGACGCCTGTGCAACAAGGATTCTGCATCATGACCACCCCATCCACCTCGGACGTCGTCGTCATCGGCGGCGGTATTGTCGGCCTGTCCTGCGCGTTTCACCTGGCCCGCGCCGGCGTGCAGGTCAGCGTGCTGGAGCGCGGGCGCTGCGGCCAGGAGGCCTCCTGGGCCGGCGCCGGCGTGCTGCAGTGCGGGAGCTGGCACCGCCGCGACCCGCTGGTCCAGCTTCTTCGAACCTCTGTTTGCCAGTACGGGGCCTTCTGCGAGGAGCTCCGCGAACGCACCCGCATCGACCCGGAGTACATCGCCTGCGGCGGTTTCGACGTGCTGCTCGAGGATCAGCAGTACCGCATGGCGGTCAGCGAGGTCAGGGCCGCCGGCGAGTGGCGCGACCAGTTCCAGCGCAACCCGCTCGAGCTGCTCACCCCCGAGCAGGCCCGCGAGCTGGAGCCGAATCTGACCGGCGACCTGCTGGGCGTGAAGTATTGCCCGGTCAGCAGCCAGGTGCGCAACCCGCGGCTGATGGCGGCGCTGGAGGCGGCCTGCCGCCTGGAGGGCGTCCACATCGTCGAGCAGTGCGAGGTCGGTTCGTTGACCCGGGATGGGTCGCGGGTGACCGGTGTGCTCACCTCGCGCGGGCCGTTCGCGGCCGGTCACGTGGTGCTCGCGGCCGGCCCGTGGAGTTCGCAGGTCGATCCCGAACTGCGGCGGCTCATGCCGGTGCTGCCGGTACGGGGCCAGATCGTGCTGCTCGAAGCGCGCCCGCGGCTGTTCGCCCGCATCATCGAGCGCGGCCGATGCTACCTGGTGCCCCGGCTGGACGGGCGCATCGTGGTGGGCGCGACCCAGGAGCATGATGTCGGTTTCGAAAAGCGCAACACGGCCGAGGGGATTCATCATCTGCTCACCCTGTCGCAGCGCATGGTGCCGTCGCTCGCGTCGGCGACGCTGGTCCGCACCTGGGCGGGGCTGCGCCCAGGTACGCCGGACGACTGGCCCTTCCTGGGCCCGGTCCCGGGCATGGAAGGGCTGCTCGCTGCCGCGGGTCACTTCCGCAGCGGGTTGATCCTCGCGCCGCTGACCGGCCGGATCATCGCCGACCTGGTGACCACGGGGCGGTGCGAGCACGACCTGAGCCGTTACGCCCCCGGGCGCGATTTCAGGAAGAAGTCAGACAAGGAGCGGGCCGTCGATCCATCGGCGGAGTTTGCGAACGAGTAGGTGGCAACGGGCGGGTGTGGCCGTCTTGAGTTCGGGCTGGTGGCCGCGCCGGCCTACCTCGTTGATTGCAGCAGTTCGGGCAGGTCGGCACTGAACTTTGATCGCGGCAGGACCAGGTCGGCGCCGGCCGTGCGGGCGGCATCCAGCAGGTCGGTCTGCACGTGGGAGAGATAGGCGATCACCCGCGGCGGGGTCGGCGATGACTTACAGCGGCGGATGGCCTCGGCGGGATCCACGCCGGAAGCATTCATGTCGATGATGACCAGCTTCGCGCCGGCGTCCACCTCCGCCATAAGCATGTCGGCGGAGCGCACGACTTTCAACGGCAGGTTGAGAGCATCGGCGGTCCCCTTGACCTTGGAGACGAAGAACAGGTCGGTGATCAGGGCTGCGATGGGCATGTTGAATCGCCGCGGGAGGCTGCGCCGAGGACATCCAGCGACGGGCGCTGTTCGGAGCAGCGGGAGGAATACCCCCTGGGGTCAGGCCGGTGTCCGGGCCGGCGCGGGGCTGCCGTTCCTGCGTTCGGCGGCACGCGGCGCGGCCAGGCGTCCGGTGCCGTTGGGTTTTCCGGTGGGGCCGTTGCCGTCGGCGTGTCCGTTGCCGGTCGCCCGGGCGCTGCCGGAACTCCGGGATCCCAGCTCCTCGAAAAAGCTGCCCAGGCTGCGAATCCGCTCGTAGCGCCGTTTCAGCAGGGTGTCGAGACGGACGCGCTTAAGTTCGCGCAGAGTCTCGACCACGTATTTCTCAAAGGTGGCGGCCATCGCCACCGGGTCGCGGTGCCCGCCGCCCAGCGGCTCGGACAGAATCTCGTCGACCAGGTCGAGCTTCTTCAACTCGCGGGCAGTGCACTTGAGAGCCCGCGCCGCCGCGGGAGCCTGCTCGGCGGTTTTCCACAGGATGGCCGCACAGCCCTCCGGGGTGATCACCGAGTAATACGCGTGCTCGAACATGGCCACGCGGTCGCCGACACCAATGCCCAGGGCCCCGCCGCTGCCGCCTTCGCCGATGACCACGCAGACCACCGGCACGCGCAGCCGCGACATCTCCATCAGGTTGACCGCGATCGCCTGGGAGATGCCCCGCTCCTCGGCCTTGTCGCCGGGGTAGGCGCCCTGCGTGTCGATGATGCACACGACGGGGAGCTTGAACTTCTCGGCCAGGCGCATCTTCAGCAGCGCCTTGCGATAGCCTTCCGGATGGGCGCAGCCGAAGTGGCGCTCGATCTTTTCCTTGGTTTCCTTGCCCTTGTCATGGCCGATGACCAGCACCTTCTGTCCGCCGATCCGGCCGAAGCCGGTGACCATGGCCTTGTCATCCGCGAAGCAGCGGTCGCCGTGCAGTTCGCAGAAGTCCTTCACGCACGCGGCGAGATAATCACGGAGCACCGGGCGCTTGGGGTGCCGGGCGACCATCACGGTCTCCCAGGCATCGAGCTTGGCGTAGGTCTGCCGGGCGGCGCTTTCCAGGGTGGTGCGAAGCTGGCGGATCTCCGCGGAGAGGTCGCGCTTGCTCTCGGCCTGCTTGGCTTCGAGGTCGGCGATGGTCCGCT
>CAYVVX010000141.1:7964-10012 GCA_964455315.1 uncultured Planctomycetales bacterium
CCGCCAGGGCCTTGCGTTGCGGCTCGCCGATCGAGCCCAGGATCTCGCCGGAGAGAGCCTCGGCGTAGCCCTGGATCGCCGTCAACGGCGTCCGCAGCTCGTGCGAGACGTTGGCGAGCAGATCGCTCTTGAGCCGGTCGAGCTCCTTGAGCTCCTCATTGCTCTGCTGCAGGGCCCGGTTGCTGGCTTCGAGGTCGGCGATGGTCCGCTCCATCTGGACGAGGGGCTTTTCAAAGTCGAGAATACCGCCCGCCGTCGACGAGCTGGCGCCGGATGGGCGCGCTGCGGTTGGGCTGGCCATGAGTGTTAGATTTCCTTTAAGTCGACTGCATTCTGTCAGCCTGCTGAGCCGATTCCCGCGCCGGGTCGGCTCGGCAGCAAGGTGATAATAGGTTAGCATGTTACGGCAGTGAAGCAAGGTCTTCTTGAGCCTGCGACCCGTGAATGGGGCGATTCGCGGGCTGTCCGACGACCGGCATTATCGAGCGTAATCTATTGGATATAAAGAAGTTAAATCGAGTCGCGATCGTCGGCCCCGGGCTCCTGGGGGGCTCGGCGGGGCTGGCCCTGCGGGCCTGCGGGTTCGCCGGTGTCCGGGTGGGCGTCGGCCGGCGGGCGTCGTCCCTGCGGCGGGCACTGGCCTGCGGGGCGGTGGACGAGGTGACCCGCGATGTGGCCGGCGGCGTCGCCGAGGCCGACCTGGTCCTGGTGTGCACACCGATCGGGCAGATCGAGCCGCTCCTGCGGGTGATGGCGCCGGCGCTGCCCGAGGGTGTCTGGATCACCGACGTGGCCAGCACCAAGGTCGAAGTGGTCCGGGCCGCGAGCCGGATCCTGCCGCGGCACGCGCGGTTCGTCGGTTCCCACCCCATGGCCGGGTCGGAGAAGACCGGGGTGGAGTTCGCCCGGGCCGACCTGTTCGAGCGGTCGCTGTGTCTGGTGACGCCGAAACCGGGGGCGCCGGCGGCCAATGTGCGGGGCATCCGCAGCTTCTGGGCGGCACTGGGGGCCCGGACGACGGTGCTGTCGCCCGCGAAGCACGACACGCTGCTGGCCCGGGTCAGCCACCTGCCGCACGCCGTGGCGGCCGCGCTGGTCCGGCTGGCGATCAAGGACCAGGCCATCGACTGTGCCGGTCCCGGCTTCGCCGACACCACGCGGATCGCGTCCGGCGACCCGGGGCTGTGGACGGACATTTTTCGCACCAACCGCGCGGCGATGCTGCGCTCGATCGATCTGCTGATCGCAGAGCTGCGCCGCTTTCGCGGCAGCCTGGAACGCGATGACGCCGCGGCGCTGTACCGCTGGCTGGACGAATCGCGCGACGCCCGCGACGCCTGGATCGACCGCCGTTACAAGAAGAAGGATCTTCCCCCATGACTGCCGCTTCCACCGCCATGCCGACGTTCTGGCGCATCAGCGTTTCCCCAAAGCGCGACGATCTCGACGTGCACGGGCACGCCGTGCTTCGCGACATCCACGAGCTGGGGTTGCCGCACGTGCGCAGCGTGTCCACCAGCCGGCTCTTTTTCCTCGAGGGGCAGGTGCCCTCGGCCGCGGTGAAGCGCATCGCGGCGGAACTGCTGGCCGATCCGATCACCGAGGTGTTCAGCTTTCGCGCCGGCGGCGAGGACCTGTCCGGCGGGGATGGCTTCGATGCGTACATCGAGGTGCATCTGAAGGGCGGCGTGATGGATCCGGTGGCGGCGTCGACGCTGATGGCGATCGGCGACATGGGCGCGCCGATCGACGGGCTGGAGGTGGCGACGGGTCGGCGTTATCGGCTGGCGGGCGTACGCGACATCGAGGAGGCGTCGTTCATCGCCCGGCGGCTGCTGTCCAACGACTGCATCGAGGACGTGTATCTGAGCGGCTTCGGGCGGCGCGATCCACTGCCGGCGCGGCTGCCGCGTGCACCGGTGCGCCCGTTTGAATTGCGGCACGTTGCCCTGCGCAAGCTGGATGACGAGGGGCTGCGCAAGCTGTCCCGCGAAGGGCACCTGTTCCTGTCGCTCGAGGAGATGCGGGCCATCCGGGCCGAGTACCAG
>CAYVVX010000142.1:0-9868 GCA_964455315.1 uncultured Planctomycetales bacterium
CGCCCTGCTGGCGCTGGCCGGTCTCCCGCTGCTGCGTCGTCGTCGTCATGCCTGATCGCCTCGGCAGATCAGACATTATGAAATGACCTTGGGGCGTCCGATTCATGCGAGTCGGACGCCCCTTCGCTTTTGGCACACCCTGGCGAGGCCCCTACAATGCGGGCCATGAGCGAAACGCAGCTTACCATCGACGCCTACACCGACCCCATGTTCGGCGAGAACGCCTACCTGGTGACCGTACCCGGCGCGGGCCAGGGGCCGGTCGGCTGGATCCTGGACCCCGGCTTCCCGCCGGCGGTGGATGAACTGATCGCCGCGGCCCGCCGGCGCGGCGTGCAGGTCGAGAAGATCATCCTCACCCACGGGCACGCCGACCACATCGTCGGGCTGGACGCCGTCGCGGAGGCGTTCCCTGAGGCCGAGGTGTGGATGGCGGCCGAGGAGCAGCCGCTGCTGACCGATGCGGAGCTGAACCTCTCGGCACCGTTCGGCTTCAGCGTCACCTGCCGCACGAAAGCCACCCACGACCTGGCGCCCGGGGCTGTGCTCACCCTGGGCGGTACCTCCTGGCGGGTCCTGGACACCGCCGGGCACTCCCCCGCGGGGCGCTCGCTGCACAGCGATGATTGTGGCGTGGTCTTCTCCGGCGACGCCCTGTTCGCCGGCAGCATCGGGCGCACCGATTTTCCCGGCAGCGATCACCAGCGCCTGATCCGGCTGATTCGTGAAAACCTGCTCACACTCCCGGACGCCACCGTGGTCCATTCCGGGCACGGCGGGCAGACCACCATCGGCACCGAACGCAAGTCCAATCCTTACGTGGCCGATATAACCTGACGGCCGGGACCGGATTCCGGCACGGCCGGTCATCGGTACTTGGGCAGCCCGCAACCCGCCATCACTTCTCATCGCTGGCGGTGGATTGGCGGGCCCGCGGGTCCTAGAATCGAGCGCAGGCATCGGCAGGCATATCGCCGGAATTCGGCGACATCCGGCCTCATACCAGTCATCCAATCTTCGCTGGAACCGGTGCCGCACGCGAAGGATCCTCATCGAACCTGAGTCGATCACGTCGCGCGCGGCGGGGCAAGCCCGAACCGAGGGGAAACGGGAAGCGGTGGAGTCTGCCCATGCCCGCCAGCACGAAAATCAGCATCGAATGCCCCGCCTGTCATGCCGGCTACCACGTTCCCGCGGAGACCGCCGGCCGCAAGGTCCGCTGTGTCACGTGCCGGCACACCTTCCGGATCGACGAGAAGCTCGGCCCGGCCAGCGAGGATGAAATCCTCCGCTGGTTGATGGAGGATCCCGAGGAGGACATCGTGCCCCGGCCGAGGCGGGCACGGGTCGCGGCCGAAGCCGCCCCGACCGACACGAAGAAACCCGGGACCGCGCCCGGTGATCGCCTGAACGGCACCCCGCCCCGCCGGGACGATCCGCTCGCCTTCCGCAGGACCGGATGACCGCGAGGTCGGCTCCGGTTGGCGAGGCGAGGCCCGCCCGATAGAATCCCCGCGACGTGAGCAAACCCCGTCGCGGTGGAGCCCCCATGCCGGTCGTACATCCCCTGGTCTTCGAGCCCATCTACAAACCCCGGATCTGGGGAGGTGATCGCATCGGCCGGTACTTCGGCCGGACCATCGCCGCGACCCCGCCCATCGGCGAGTCGTGGGAGCTGGTCGATCTGGAGACGGACGGTTCGCGGGTGGCCCGCGGCCCGGCGAAGGGGCACTCGCTGACCCAACTCGTCCAGGAGTGGGGGCAGGATCTGCTGGGAAACACGGCACTGTTCGACGGGCGGTATCCGCTGCTGATCAAGTTCCTCGACGCCCGCGAATCGCTCAGCGTACAGGTTCACCCCAGCGAGGCGCTGGCCAGACGGCTGGGCGGGTCGGTGCGGGTCAAGCACGAGGCGTGGTACATCCTGGACAGCGAACCCGGCGGCTTCATCCTGCACGGGCTCGAGCCGGGCGTCACCGCGGAGCGGTTCCGCGCGGCCATGCTCAGCGGCCGGATCGACGGCATTCTCCGCCGCATCCCCGTCCGCCCCGGTGAGTGCTACTACCTGCCCAGCGGAACACCCCACGCCCTCGGCGCCGGCGTCCTGGTGGCCGAGGTGCAGACCCCTTCCGACACCACCTTTCGCACCTTCGACTGGAACCGCGTCGACGCCGCGACCGGGAAGCCGCGGGCGCTGCACCTCGACGACGCGATGGCGTGCATCGACTTCGACAGCCCTTCCCCCCCGCCGACGCAGGAGCGCTCGCATGTGGCCAGCCTGTGGACGGCGGTGACCCGGCTGACCGGCTGCCCCTGGTTTACCATCGAGCTGGTCCGCATGGTGGAAGGCGCCCAGCAGCGCATCCCCTACGCGGAGCCGGTGGTGTGGATTGTTCTCGATGGTGCCGGCGAGGTGACCTACCGCAGCGGCGCTGAGCCCATCCGCTTCCAGCGCGGCGACGTGGTCCTGCTTCCCGCGGCGATGTCGAACGCGGAGGTGCGCATCACCACCGCGACCCGCTGGCTGGAGGTCAGCGTGCCCGTCCCCAGCGACCTGGCCGGATTCGAGCACCCCGCCCCCGACGGCCTGCCGGCACCGGGCGGCCCGGTGCAGATCAACCTGCCGCGGTAGCGCTTCCCGGGCCGCGGGGCTTCTCAGCCTCCGGACCAGGGCCTATAGTATCGCTTCGTCCGGGCCGGATGACGCGATCGCCCGGATGACTCGTCACTCGCCGGCCGAGGTTCGGTCGCCGGTCACGCACGGATGACATCGCCATGCCTGAGAACACCGCGCCGGCGGCGCCGCGCGAAGCGGGCTCATTTTCGACGCCCGCCTCAACCGCTGCCGGCCCGCTCCGCTATCCTCCACTCCCCGAAACGCTGCGCGGCGGCGGCCCGCTGAAGGCGCTGCGCTGGTTCGGTCCCGGGGCGATCATCGCCTCGGTGACCATCGGAAGCGGCGAAACCCTGTTCGCATCCACGGCCGGCGCGGTGTTCGGCTACGCGCTGCTGTGGTTCGTGATGGCGGCGGTGCTGTGCAAACTGGTGCAGGTGTACACCGGCGGGAGGTTCATGGTCCTATCGGGAAGGCATCCGATGGAGGCGTGGGCGTTGCTGCCGGGGCCGCGCGGCTGGTTTCCGGCGTCGCTGGGGGCGCTGAGCGTGTTCTGCTTCCCGTTCTGGCTGGGCGGACTGGCCAAGATGCTCGGCACGGCGATCAACTGGATGGTCGGGCTGGACGATGCCCCAGAGCACCAGCAGGAGCTGTACGCGCGGATCATTGCGACGGTGACGCTGTGCCTGGCGGTCACCCTCGCGCTGGTGCAGACCTACAGGATTCTGGAGCGCGTGCAGACCATCATCGTGGGCCTGCTGCTGGCCTGCATTCTCTCGGCGGCGGCGGTGGCGCCCATCGACTGGATGGCGGCCCTGCGCGGCACCTTCGCGATCTCCATCCCGGAACACACCGAGTGGATGGTGCGCGAGTATCCCGACGTGGTCAACAAGCGCAGCGTCCTGCTGATGATGGCCATCTTCATGGGCGCGATCGGCGGCGGTACCTACGACTACATCGGATACCTCGGCTTCTTCAGGGAAAAGAACTGGGGGCTGCTGAGCCACAACCAGATCAGCGCATCCGGCACGGCACCGGCGATCGAACTGTCGGAGGCCAACCTCGCGGAGGGACGCAAGTGGCTCCGCGCCCCGATGACGGATGTGTTCATCGGCTTCGCCTGCGTCCTGCTGTTTACGCTGGCGTTCACGCTGCTCGGGGCGGCCATCCTGCATCCCCAGCACCTGGTGCCCGACAAGTTCAAGCTGCTGACACCGCAGGCAACCTTCCTGACCAGCCAGTTCGGCCCGTCATTCAAGTACGTCTACCAGGCGGGGATCTTCATGGCCTTCTGGGGGACCATCTACGGCACCCTGGAGGTCTATGCCCGCACCACGCAGGAGTGCTTTCAACCGCTCAGCCGGACCCTGCGGGCGATCCCCTATCGCAAGTTGCGCACCGGCGTCTGCCTGTACGCGGGGATCGGGGCGATCACCCTGGTCTGGACCGTGGCCGATCCCATCCACATCGTCGAGCCGGCGGCGCTGATCGGTACCACCACCTGCGGCATCTGGTGCCTGGCCATGATCTGGGCGGACCGCAGGCAGTTTCCCGAGAAGCTGCGGATGAACCGGATCTGGGTGGTGCTCAACGTGGTCGCCGGGCTGGTCATGATCAGCTTCGGGGCCATGGCCATCCGCGACTACCTGACCGGTTGAGGCCCCAGGGCGGCAACCCCATCACGCAAAGCGTCCGGCGCAGGGGCCGGACGCCACGGCGCAAGACACTTCGCGGTTGATGGAGTATGCGAGCGCCGGTGGCGCCGGCGGGCGCCACCGCTCGCTCAGGCGTGGGCCAGTTCGGGCTGGCGGGCATGCTCCTTCTTGTCGCTGAAGCCGCCGACGAAGCCATCCAGGGCCTTCTGGAAGCAGGCCTCGACCCAGGCGTCATCCGCACTGACCACGCCGGTGGTGGTCACGGAGCCCTTGACCCGCCCGTGTCCGGGAACGCAGGCTTCCCACTCGTGCTCCACCTCGGCAACTCCCTTGGCCCGGAAAAAGTTGAGCACGTACACATCCTCGGTGAGGGAAAACCGGTAGCTGCGCTGCCCCTTCTGGTGCTGCGGCGTGCTGGCCTGGAAATCGCAGGAGGCGGTAAACTCCTGGAAGGCCTCGAAGGTCGGATCGACCACCTCGTCCACGAAGGCATCGAAGCGGCGAAAACCCTGCTCGCGAAGCCCTTCCATCTTCTGCACGAACTGTTGCTGCCAGGCATTCATCGGATTGTGCCCCCTTCAGTTATCGCCCCTGAGAGTTCCCATTGACCCCGCGATCAGGGCCTGAACTCGACTATGAGTTCATGCCTCCAGAGAGGATCTACGATACAAGCCTGCGGGGGAGCAAACGATCCCGCCGAGTTGTCGGGGGAGAGGCTGTTTCCCGGACTCTCACCGGCGACCTCGGAGGGAGTGAGCCCACCCACGGGGCGGTACTGGTGAAACGTATACTTCACCTGCACCCGCGGACTTTCAGCGGAGCGGGTCGGCACGGGACATGATGCAGGACCACAACGCCGAGATCCTGGAAATCGCCGCGCCCCGCGACGACAGCACCATCGCCGAGGCGCTGGCCGGGCTTGAAAGCAAGCTGGCCGACTTCACCGATGCGATGCGCGCCGCCGCCGCAGGCATGAGGTCAGCGGTCGCCGGCTCCGCATCCGGCGACACTGCCGTGCCGGGGCTGGAGAAGGCCGGAGCGAAGCCCGAACAGGCTCCCATCCCCCCCGCCGAGACGGCGGGTGGTGCGAAGCCGGAGCCCGGGCGAACCGTGGAATCTTCCGGGCATTCGATGCCATCCGCCGGGCCGGCGGAACCGGTCCCCGCGGATGCGGCCACTGTCCCGAAGAAGAAAAAAGGCATCGTCCCGATGGTGCCGGAAGCATCCCTTCCCGCGCAGCAAGTGGTGGAAGGGGATTCCCCCGTCTCAACGGGAGAAGACAGCGCCGCCGCGGAGCCGGCGGCGGGCACCAGCCGCCGCGACGAGGACGAAGCCCTGCTGGCGTCGCTGGATGCCGAGACGGCCGCCGCCATCCGCGTGATGCGGCGGGTCAGCGTGGACAACAAGAGCGTGAGCGAACTGCTGGAAGAGTACCGGGCGGGCCACAAGGACGCCCCACAAACCGGTGGTGACAAGAAGTCCTGGTGGACGAGAGGACGTCGATGAGCCAGACAAAAGAGAAGAACCCCGAACAGAACGCCGCACCCTCTCCCAACGGAGAAGCCGTGGACATTACCCGGCTGGAGGAGCTGGGCAAGGAGGTGCTGGCAACCATGCAGTCGGTTCGGGATCTGCTCAGCGCGCGAGCTGAAGCGCTGGAAGCATGCCGGGTGGCGCTGGAACAGCATCATCAGAAACTGTCCGCGGATCGGGCTGAGTTCGCCCGCCAGGAGACAGAGCTGAGCGAGCGGTTTGAGCAGCAGCAGTCCGACCTGGACACCCGCGAAGCCGCCGTCGCCAGCCAGAAGGCGGAGCTGGAGACGCTGCAGGCGTCCACCCAGTCCCGCGCCGCGGAGCTGGAGGCGCAGGAGAAGGATCTGCAGTCCCGGCTGGCGGCGCTGGAAGGCAAGATGAAGGAGCTGGCCGAGCGCGAAGCCTTCATCACCGAGCAGGACGAATATGTCGCCGAACAGCGCAAGGAGATCGAGGCCCGGCTCGCCGCCGTCACGGCCGACAAGGAGACGCTGGCCGCCGCCAACACGGATCTCAAGAACGCCAGCGAGAAGTTCCAGCGCGACAAGGCCGACTGGGAGAGCAAGCACGCCCAGCTCGCCGCCGCGGAGAGCGACCTGCAGAAACAGCGTTCGAGCCTGGACCAGGAGAAGGCCGCCCTGGCCCTGCTGCAGGACGAGTGGAAGAGCAAGATGCGCGAGCTGGATCAGGCCCGCGAGGCCCTGGGCACGCTGCAGCGCCAGCTCGAGCAGGAGATCAGCAAGCTGGACGGACAGCGATCGGACCTGCTGCCCAGGTACCAGGATGCGAACGCCGGTCCCGGCGCCCCGGCCAACGCGGGCGTGCCGCAGCCGGCCGAACAGGAGGCCCGCGAGTCGATGGAGCGGTTCCAGAAGCTCTGCCGCGATGCCAAGCGCCGCGCGATCGGAAGCTGAGACGACCGGAACATCACCCGGGGACAGGGTATGGCGTTGAACATCTTCTCCCGCAGGCAAGCTCCAGCGGTCCCGACGGCCTCGCCGCCGGCCACCGCCGGGGCGCGACCCAAATCGGCGTCAGTGAAGGTCGACTTCGAGCCTGCCGAAACGGTCCGGCTGGAAGCAGATCCTCTGCACCGCTGCCTGCAGCTCGGGCGGTACGGACACGTCGCTGCCCATCCGCAGCAGTTCCAGAAGCACAAGGATCTTCCCCTGGCGCTGGAGACGGCCCTGGAGTGCATCGACGGGCGGTTCGCCCTGGTTCCCGACGGCTATGTCTCGCTGCCCCAGACGCTCAACGATACCCCCGGCTGTCCCGAGATTGACGTCGAAGTGCCCGCCTTCCTGCTGGGTCGCCACACCGTGACCAACGCCGATTTTCAGATGTTCGTCGATGACAGCGCCTACGAGCAGCTCGATCTGTGGCCCCAGGACATCTGGCCGCACCTGATCGACTTCAAGGACCAGACCGAACAGTCGGGCCCGCGGTTCTGGCGCAAGGGGCGGCACGATCGCCGCCTCGCTGACCACCCGGTGGTGGGCGTGTGCTATTACGAGGCGGCCGCGTACTGTGCCTGGGGGGGCTACCGGCTGCCCAGCGAGGCGGAATGGCAGATGGCCGCGAGCTGGCACCTGCGCTCGGCCGCGAATGTACTGCGGCGCTATCCGTGGGGCGACGCGATGGACAAGACCCGCTGCAACATCTGGGCAACGGGTCTGGCCAAAACCGCGCCGGTGGATGCCTTTGACAGCGGAGCGGCTCCCAACGGCGTGCTTCAGCTCGTGGGCAACGTGTGGGAATGGACCGGTTCCGATTTCGTGGTCAGCGATGACGAGGGGCGGGAGGTCATCGGCGAGATGCTGATGAAGTGCATTCGCGGCGGGGCCTTCGACACGTATTTCCCGGCCCAGGCGACGAGCATGTTCCGTACCGGGGCGAGCTGTCTGTCGCGAACCCACAACATGGGCTTCCGCTGCGCCCTGGACACCCGGGTAACCGAGAGGAGCGGGCGATGACCAGCTATGCCTCACCGATGGAGCTCGCCGTCGGAACGCCCTGCATGATCTGCGACACGCACAATCCGCCGGAGGCGCTGCTCTGCGCCGACTGCTCGGCGCCCATGTCGCTGGTCCATGACTCCATCGCCCAGGAGCGCGAGCCGCGCATCGTCAGCGTGGTCGGCGAGAGTAATGTCGGCAAGACCGTCTATCTCGGCTTCCTGCTGGACATGCTCTCCCAGCGGGCCGGCAACCTGGAAGCCGTCCCCAAGGGCGCCTACTCCGTCGATCTCCAGCAGACCGTCATCAGCCACATGATGCACCGCTGCTTCCCGCCCAAGACGCCCATGGAAGCCAACCGCTGGTACTGGGCGTATTACCAGATCTGCAAACGCAACCCGTCCCCGGAATGGATCGACCTGGTCATGCCGGACATGGCCGGCGAATCGCTGGCGGCCGAGGTGGCCACCCCCAAGACCTTCCGCGTGATCCGCAACCTGCTCAACCGCTCGGGGGGGATGATCCTGCTGGTGGACGCCGCGCTGGCCGCGAACGGCTCGACGCAACCGGACTTCTTCGCCCTGAAGATGATGAGCTACATCGACACCATGCTGGGAGCCAAGACCGACCAGCGGATCATGACGCCCACCGCGATCGTACTCTGCAAGGGCGACTACTGCCCGGAGGTTTTCGACAATCCCCACCGTTTCGTGGAAACCAACCTGAACCGCCTGTGGAACCTGTGCCAGAACCGCTTCGCCCACGTGGAGTACTTCGCATGCAGCGTGGTCGGCTCGCTCGGCTATGCCACCGGTGATACCGAACCCCACGTGATCCCCGTGCCGCTGCACACGGCGCTGCAGGGCGTCCTGGAGCCATTCGAATGGGTCATTCGACATCTGCGTGCCTGACCCCGCCGGCCGACCGGGTGGTGGCCAGCCCCACCATCACCGTCGATCAGGCCATCTTCACGTCGATCCCTTCGCCAGTGGGCGAAGGCTATCGCATCGTGGCCGCCAGCCGTGATTTTCCGCCGGAGGTGCGGTCGGAGATCCTGCGGCATTGCCCGTCGCATGGCGGGATGTGCAGCCCGGCGGCCGGCGCCGACGGCGTGATCGGTTTTCGCCTGCCCGACAGGAGCCATGCCGTCGGATGGTGCCGTCACGCGGGCAGCGAACACACCGGCCGGGGCGGTCAGCGCGTGCACACGCATCTCATCGTGCTTTCCGGAGAGGATTACCGCCGCCTGGGGGCGAACCCCCTGGTGATGCGCCGGCTCATGCGGCAGGCACTGGGGGAAGAGCCGCTGTGTAAGCCGCCCGCGGATCTGCCCACGCTGACACTGCCGGTCAGCGCGCAGGCCATGGAGGGCGGCGGGGGCGCGACCACACGGCTGGGCACGCCCGATGACGAGGCCTGGCTGCTTCACCTGGTGGGGTGCATGCTCGACGAGGAGCGGTTGATCGTGGCCGACGCCGGCAATGCCGAGGCTCTCCTGGACTGGGTCTTGCGTGGTCTGCCGGTGTCCCTGCGGGAGTGCCTGGCGGTGTCGGTCGGGGTGCAGTTCCTGCCCGCCCGGCAGACACGCCTGGCGATGATCGACGGCAACACGCTGGACACCGAGCGGACCATCCGCGGGCACAGGGTCGCACTGTTGAAGCCCTCCGGCCCGCTGCCGGGGCGGCCGACTTCGAAGGCGCAAGCCTGGCTGGAGTTGATCGGCCAGTGGTGGCGCAGGGGCCGCCAGCAGGATCTTGCCCGCCTGACGCGAAAGCTGGTCATGGAACTGGATGGCGACGGGCTGTCGCGCCTGGCCACGATGTGCCTGGATCTGGATGGGGCCGGTCAGGTCACGTCGGAACGGGGCGCCGAACTGCGCGGGCGTTACCAGGGCTGGAACGCGGCGAACGCCGTGGAGGCTGAATTACTCAAGAGCATCCTCGACGCGTTGCCAACGCTGCCACCGCCCAAAGCCCCGGACGACGGCCAGGCGGACGAGGCGACCACAGCCACACCCGACCCCGCGCCGGAGCAGGCGACGGGACACTGACGGCGCGCTGAAACCCCGCTGCGGATCGCTGCTCAGGCCGGCCGGTGCGAGCACTCCGCCA
>CAYVVX010000143.1:0-9803 GCA_964455315.1 uncultured Planctomycetales bacterium
TGATCCTCAGCGGCAGGCATGATTTCTATGGATGCGAGGGGTTGGGGTTGAGTGCGCAAGGACCGATTTTCTGATCAACGGGAGGAACCATCATGAGGCGACATCTGAAGGTTGCGGCGGTTGCGACGATCCTGCTGTTCGGCGCCCGCGCGGAAGGGGCGATGCTGACTTTCCAGTTCGATGGAGCGGTCACCGACGTCACTGACCCCTCGTCGCATTTAGGGGGCAGCATCGTGGTGAACAGCCCCTTCTTGGTCCAGATCAGTTTCGATTCTGCTGCCCTGGATCAGTCGCCGATGCCAAGCACGGGCACCTATGCGACTTGGCCCCCACTCACAACCAAGGTAGGGCTGCTTTCGTTCATTTCAGCCAATCAGCGCACTATCACCATCCGAGACGGAGACGGAAGCAATTCGACAGAGTACGACACATACCGGGTAGACGACTATGCCTTCACATCTAATTCCTTTGATGTCCTGGAGTTGACCATCAGTTTGACCGATCCGACGGGGCTAGCATTCGCCAATGATCAGCTTCCCCTCCAACCACCCGACGTGAGCCTGTTTACGTACTCGTCTTTCCTGCTGCAAGGTCGGCAGACTGGTACCACGAGTCCTCACTTCACCATTCTGGGTCACGTCGAGTCAATCAGCTCAGTACCGGAACCGCATTCGCTGATGTTGTTGGCGATGGGTGGGGTGCTGTTGCTTCGACGCCGCAGACTGGCGGTTTGCACTCCTATGGCACCAATACTCTTCATAATACTTCTTATTGCTCCTGTCGCTTCCGCTGAACTGTATTATGCTCCCGGTGAATCGCCATCGACTACGCCGCTCAGTCCGCCACCGCTTCCCTTGTCTCCTCCAGGTAGTGAATTGGTTGATATCGTATTTGTGATTGATGGGTCCACCAGTATCCTTTCAAGCCCATTTCAGCTTGAGATATCCGGTATCAGGAACACGTTTGTCGGCAACTACGCTTTCATTCCTTCAAACGGTACCGTTGCAATTGCCGTGGTTCAGTTCAATACCGGAGCGCAAGTCGACGTTCCTTTGACCACAATCGACAATTCCGCCACTGCACAAGCTCTCGATGCTCAAGTCGGGGCAATCGCCCAGTTGGGGGGAGGGACAGACCTTGGGCCTGCCCTGGTAGCTGCTGTGGATGTCCTCCGCATGGGCTCCGGGATTGAACGATTGATTGTAGTGGCAACGGATGCTGGTTTGAGTGACGATGACCCATCATTGAATCTGGCTGAAGAGATCAGAACCGGCACAGGTTACGCCGCTGGTCTTGGACAGACAAGAATCTGCTCAGTTTATATCAATCCTTATCCCTGTTCCGTACCGCCGGAGAGCACCCCCCAAGATTTCCTGCGCAAGCTTGCCAACACGGCGGACTCGAGCGGGCTGGATGGTGCAATGCGCAGTTATCCACGTCCCAACCAGCCGATGGGCTACTTCTCCTGTGCCTACACGGACACGATTCCCACACCCCTCCCTCCCATCGGCAAAGAAAAGGTGTCAGGATGATTTGTCATTCTGGTCCCGCTGCTTTCGGGGTCGGGCAATGGAAGCTCGTCCATGCCCGACTCCTCGCCAGACCCGTTCGCAACACACCCGACACCAACGCCCCGCTCCCGGAACACCCCACCATCCATAACCGCCTCCGCACACCTCCGTCAACAGAAAAATGCCCCCTCGCCCCTGCGCAGGATCTGAATCCGTAGCGCGGGCCCGGGGCACCGTGACGCCGCCGCACGGCCCGGACAAGCCGTCCTCTTTGCGATCTCTGCGGCTCCGCGGTTCCCCCCCGCTCCGTCGCCGCCCCGGCGCCGATCGGCCCCATCCCGCCGAACGCAACGCCGTCCATGTTCCCTCAGCCAGGGAGGATGCCGCCCATGCGCCGCGCTGCGTGCGTACGACTCAACGCTGGAAAGGAAAGCCCGCGCCCCCGCGCCTCATCCGCGGCCGCGCAGCGGAAGCGCTTTTTTTTGACGAAACGAAGCCACGAAAAGCCCGTTTTCAGCACCGAAAACTCCGTTTCGAGCCGCCTGCCCCACGAAATCGAACCCAATCAAACCTACCGTCGCCCCGCGTCCAGGCCCGCGTGGCACAACCCGCCCCGGCCCGCTAAGCTGAACACCCGGTTCGGTCCCGGGTTCCGCCGTCGCGGAACGCACAATCCAGGAGTGCTCCCATGAAGACCACCTCGCGCCGCCGTTTCCTGCAAGCCACCGCCGCCGCGGTTGCCGCGCCGTACATCGTCCCCGCCCGCGTCCTCGGCGACGACGCCCCGGGCAACAAGATCACCATCGGCATGATCGGCACCGGCTCGCACGGCACCGCCCACAACCTGAAACGCTACCTCCAGCAGCCCGACGCCCGCGTCGTGGCGGTCTGCGATGTCGACTCCGAGCGCATGAAGGCCGCCAAGGCCATCGTCGACGAGAAGTACGGCGACACCGGCTGCGCCATGTTCGGCGACTTCCGCGACCTGCTGGCCCGCAGGGACATCGACGCGGTGATGATCTCCACCCCGGACCACTGGCACACGCTGATCAGCGTGATGGCCGTGCGCGCCGGCAAGGACGTGCAGTGCGAGAAGCCGACGCTGAGCATCGACGAGGGCAAGATCCTCATCCGCGAGGTTCGTAAGCACAAGAAGGTGTTTCAAACCTCTACCGAGGACCGCTCGCTGGGTGTGTACCGGCGGATGACCGAGCTGGTCCGCAACGGGCGCATCGGCAGGGTCCAGCGGGTCGAGGTGATCCTGCCGGAGAACCCCGACGTCCCCGGCGACCCCACGCCGCAGCCGGTCCCGCCGGAGCTGAACTACGACCTGTGGCTGGGCCCCGCGCCGGAAGCGCCGTATACGAAGGACCGCGTCCACTACAACTTCCGCTGGATCCAGGACTACTCCGGCGGCATCATCTGCGACTGGGGCACGCACCTGTTCGACACCGCCCAGTGGGCCCTGGACGTCGAGCGCAGCGGCCCGGTCGAGATCGAGGGCACCGGCACGTACTGGAGCGAGGGGCTGTTCAACACGGTCAGGAAGTACGACGTCACCTGCCGCTACGCCAACGGCGTGGTCATGACCTGCAAGCCGGGCAATCCCAGCATCAGGTTCATCGGCACCGAAGGCTGGGTCGGCAATGTCGGCTGGGACAAGCCGCTGCAGGCCAGCTCGCCGGAGATCATGAACGCGAAGATCGGCGCCGACGAATGGCACGTCGACGCCAACCCCAACGGCGAACACCGCAGCTTCCTGGACAGCGTCAGGAGCCGCCAGGACCCCTACTTCCCGGTGGACATCGGCCATCGCGTCGCCACCGTGTGCCACCTGGCCAACATCGCCATCAAGGTCGGCGGCAGGCTCAAGTGGGATCCGCAGAAGGAGGAGTTCATCGGCAATGACCAGGCCAATGCGCTTCGCCAGGTCCGCAAGATGCGCAAGCCGTGGTCGTTCGATGCGTGAGGTGAATCGAGTGTGGCCGCTCTGCTTTCGCGATCAGGAGAAACATGCGATGCGTCGCCAGATGATCCTTGCAACGGCTTTGCTGCTGGCCAACCTGGCCTGCTCGCAGCATCAGGCAGGCATGAACGGCTCGCCCGGCGACGAGTCCGGCTTCGTGCCGCTGTTCGACGGCAAGTCGCTCGCCGGATGGCAGGGGCACGTCGAGGACTACGAGGCGGTCGACGGCATCCTGGTCTGCAAACAGGGCGCCCACGGCAACCTCTACACCGACGGTGAGTACGCCAACTTCGTCCTCCGCCTCGATTACCGCCTGGAGCCCGGCGGTAACAACGGCATCGGCATCCGCGCACCGCTCGGCGACAAGGCTCCCGCGTCCACCGGCATGGAGATCCAGATCCTCGACGATGATGATCCGCAGTACGCCAACCTGAAGGCGGTACAGTACAACGGCTCGGTCTACGGGGCCGCCGCCGCCAGACGCGGCCACATGAAACCGGACGGCGAGTGGAACGCCATGGAGATCCGCGCCGACGGGCCGCACATCCGCGTCACCCTCAACGGTACCGTCATCACCGACGCGAACATGGACACCGTCGGGCCGGTCACCATGCACGGCATGGATTTTATCGGCCTGCACAACAAGACCGGCCACATCGCCCTCTGCGGCCACACCCACCGCGTGGAGTTCCGCAACATGCGCATCAAGGAGCTGCCCGGTTCGTGATCTCTGCTTGACGCCCCGCACCTTCGCCACGACCGGCGATTGTTCGGATCTGAACTCCTCAAGCCGTCCCGCGATCGCGCCGAAGAGGCGGATGTGCCGGTCCATGAGCCGGCATATTCGGACTCGCCGCGGAAGATCGTGAGGACCAGCATGAGCGACCAGCCCGACCAGGCTTTCCTGGATCAGTTTCCACCGCGCGAACAGGCCCGACGCCGCCTGCTCGCCGCCCGCGAAGCACATGACCGCGAGGCCTATCGGCTCCAGGCCGTCGAGGTGACCATCGAGATGATCCAAAAGGAGTTGAGCCGGCTCGAGTCCGCCAGCGTCACCGGCCTGCTCAGCGCGCTGACCGGCAGCAAGGCCGCCAAGGTCGATGCCCGCCGGGAGGAGATCGCCGCCCTGCAGGAGGAGCGCGAGAGCCTGGTCCAGGCCGTCGAGACCCTCCGGGCCGACGTCGAGCAGCTCCACGAGGCGCTGGCCGCGTTCGGCGACATCCAGGAGGAAGCCGTATCACCCCAGGCCGCGCCGACAACGCCGGCCGACAACGCCGGCCCGGTGGAGAGCGGCCTGGACGCGCACGCCCTCGAACAGGCGCTGGAGACCGGCGAGTCGCTGGTTCAGTACCTGGAGGGAATGTCCAAGGCCTGCAACCGCATGCGCCAGCGGCCCAGCCGGCTCATGCCCGGCGGTATCGTCCTGGCCGGCGCCCTGCAGGTGGTCCGCAACCGCAACGCCAACGCCCTGACCGGCCAGGTGGGCGACGCGGTGGCCCACTTCTGCCGGCAGCTCGACCGCCTGAATCTCAGCCCCGAACGGCTCCCGGACATCCTCATGCTCATTCCGCGGCTTCAGCAGTACACCCAGTCCTCGAGCCTGAGCAGCTCCTCCGGCGTGGATGCCTGGGCCGATCTGGAAGCCATGGTGCGGAGCGTCGTATCTGATCTTCAGGATGAGCTGCGGCGGCAGGGGCGGTGAGGCCGGAGTATCCCGGGCACCAGGCGAGGGCGCTACAGAGGCGGCGAATCGTGGGAGATACCTGCAGATCCGCGCTTCCCGCGAATCCATTCTCACTTCTCGGTTCCCTGTTCCCACTTCGGCGACAGCGTCTTGATGTACGCGATCACCGCGTCAATGGTCTCGTCCCCCAGCAGCTTGAACGACGGCATCGCCGAGCGCGGCACGCCGTTCTCGATCGCCGCCCGCAGTTCGGCATCGGTGGGCAGCCGGTCCCCGGCCGGCGCGGTCACCTTGAACTCCCCGGCGGCGAAATTGGATGGCTTGGGGTTCAGCGCCACCGCCGACCTGCCCTGCCCGTCGCCGGCGGCACCATGGCAGACGGCGCAGAACTCGCCGTACACCTTCCGACCCGCGGCCAGGACCTCCGGAGACACCGGCGGCGCGGGCGAGGACATCGCGGCCTCCCCGCCGTTCGCACCATTCGCCGCGGTCCTGCCGGCATCGTCGCGATCACACCCGCCCAGGACGGCCACCCAGCCCGACACCAGAAGACACCAACCCGCCCGCAACCTCGTCATTCGCCGATTCCCACGCATCAGAGTATCAACCTGGAGGGCCGATCCCGGTCACCCCCGGGGCAACAGCATAGCCGCAAACCATCGACGAGCCCATGCCGCGCCGCCCCCTGGCGACGCTGCCACGGGCCCATTGAAGGCGCGGCTGGTTTCCAACCTCAAGTGGGCCTGCCCCAGTGTCCGATAAGAGAGCGGGGGTCTGCGCGCCGCGCGTCATGGGATCGTTGCGAACATGGCCGACGTTCTTGATCAATCCGAGGTCGATGCCCTGCTGTCCGCGGTGGACACGGGGACGGGCAGCGCCCCGGAGCCGGAGGTCTTCGCCCGCTCGCGATCCAGGCAGCAGGAGGTTCACGGCTACGACTTCAAGCGCCCCGAGCGGGTCAGCAAGGACCAGATGCGCTCGCTGGAGGCGATCCACGAGGGGTTCGCCCGCAATTTCGGCGCCTCCCTGTCCGGTTTTCTGCGCACCATCGTCGAAGTCCGCGTGGCCAGCATCGAGCAGCTCACCTTCAGCGAATTCATTCACTCGCTGCCCAACCCCACCTGCTTCAACCTGCTCAGCGCCAGCCCGCTGGAGGGGCAGCTCTGCCTGGAAATCAGTCCGCTGATCGTCTACCCGATCATCGACCGGCTGCTGGGCGGTTCGAACGCGGAACTCTTCATCCCCCAGCGCCCGCTGACCGCCATCGAATGGCGCCTGGTCAAGCGGATCACCGACCGGGCCATGACCAACCTCACCGAGGTCTGGTCGGGGCTGGTCGATGTGCAGTTCCAGGTCGGCGAGACCGAGTCCAACCCGCACCTGGTCCAGATCGTGGCCCCCAACGAGGTGGTGGTGGTCATCGGGCTGGAGCTCAAGATGGGCAACCGGGCCGGCACCATGACCCTGTGCCTGCCCTTCAACGTCATCGAGCCGGTGATGGGCAAGCTCGCCACCCAGAGCTGGCTGGCCTACCGGCGCAAGGCGGGCAGCGACCAGCAGAAGGAATTGATCAGCTACCACCTGTCCGGCGCGGAGGTCGGCCTGCGGGCCTTCCTGGCCGAGACATCCATCACCGTCCGCGACCTCATGCAACTGGCCCCCGGCGACATCATCCCCACCACCAAGCTGTGCACCGGAGACCTGGTCGTGCAGGTTGAGGACCGCAACAAGTTCGCCGGCAAGCTCTACCAGTACAAAGGCAACCGGGCGGTGCGGATCAGCCGCACGGTGGAGCCGGATGAACGGGTGTGAGCGGAGAGGCTCTCAGCTATCAGCCGTCGGCGGTCAGCCGGGGAGAGTTGCCAGGATCCAGTCGCCAGCGGGGTAAGCAGCAGATGGTACACGGCAGGAGTGCGGCAATGAATTGCCGCACTCCTCACCTCTTCTCATCACTCATCACTCGGAACCCATCACTCACTTCCCCTCCACCGGGTTCTTCAGTTCACCGATGTGTTCGACCTCGATGGTGATGGTGTCGCCGGCCTGCAGGAAGCGCGGCGGCTTGTGGCCCATGCCCACGCCCTCGGGCGTGCCGGTCAGGATCAGCGTGTAGGGACGGAGGGTGAACTGGTGTGACAGGAAGCTGATCAGGAAGGGGACATTGAAGATCATGTCGGCCGTGCTGGAGCTCTGCACCTGCCTGTCGTTGAGCCGGGCGCGGATGGCCAGCGCGTTGGGGTCCAGCTTCGGATCGATCAGCAGGCACGGGCCCAGCGGGCAGAAGGTGTCGAAGCTCTTGGCCCGGGTCCATTGCCGGTCGCGCGAGCGCTGGCAGTCGCGGGCGGAGACGTCGTTGGCGCAGGTGTAGCCGAGCACGTAATGCAGGGCGTCGGCCTCGGAGACGTTGCGGGCGGTGCGCCCGATGATCACGCCGAGCTCGGCCTCGTAGTCGACCTCGTCGGGTGCCGACGCCGGCAGGCGGATGGGCTCGCCGGGGGCGATCACCGTGCTGGTCAGCTTGGAGAAGATCAGCGGCTCCTCGGGGAGACTGGCGCCGCTCTCGGCGGCGTGGCGACGGTAGTTGAGCCCGATGGCGATGATGTCGACCGGCTCGATGGGGGCCAGCAGCCGATGCACCGGGGCGGTCTCGTCGGTCACCTCGAAGTTCTGGTGCATCGCTCCCCGGATCAGCCGGGCGGCGCCGCCTGCCACCGGGACGCCGTGGCGCACCTTCCCCGAGCCGTCGTCAAACCGAATCACCTTCATGGGCTGATGTTCCGTCGCCATCCTGGGTGTCCTCATCTACGACCTGCACTTCAGATGCTTCGCACGCTGCGAGCGTCTCCTGCTATGGCCGCCCCTGCCGGCCGTTGCGCGCGGATTGCCGCCCGCCTGCCGGGCCGCAACGCGTTCACGTTCACCACTCCAGCCCGCCCTTGAGCGGCTTCTTGCGTTTCTTGCCCGGTGCAGCCGCCGGGGCGGGGGCCTCGAAGCTCATCGGGCCGGTGTAGTCCGGCGACTCGGCCACCGCCTTGATCGACAGGCTGATCCGCCGCCGCTCCTCGTCCACCTCCAGCACCTTGACCTGCACGGTCTGCCCGTCGCGGACCACGTCGGCCGGCATGCGCACCCGCTCCTCGGCCAGCTCGCTGACGTGGATCAGCCCCTCGACGCCGGGGGTCAGCTCGACAAACACGCCAAACTCGGCCAGCCGCTTGACCGTGCCCTCGACGATAGCGCCTTCCGGCCAGCGGGCCGAGGCCCCCATCCACGGGTCGTCGCCCAGCCGCTTGATGGACAGGCTGATCCGCCGCCGCTCCAGCTCCACGCCCAGCACGCGCACGCGGATCACGTCGCCGACCTGCACGGCTTCGCTGGGATGCCGCAGCCGGCGCTCGAAGCTCATCTCGCTGATCGGCACCAGCCCCTCGACGCCGGCCTCCAGCTCGACGAACGCCCCGAAGTCCTCCAGCCGCGTGACCCGCCCGCTGACGATCGACTCCGGCGGCCACTTCGCCTCCGCGTCGGCCCACGGGTCGGGCATGACCTGCTTGAGCCCCAGCGCGATCTTGCGCGTCTCGCGATCGACGCGCAGGACCATCAGCTCGAGCATCTGCCCCTGCTTGACCACGTCCTCGGGCTTCTCGATGCGGGTATAGCCCATGTCCTTGATGTGCAGCAGCCCGTCCATCCCGCCGATGTCCACGAACGCGCCGTAGGGCATGATGTTCTTGACCACGCCGCGGACCACCTTGCCCTCGGCCAGGGCCTCGAAGGTTCGCTTGCCTTCCTCGGCCGCCTCCATGTCCAGCACCGCGCGGCGGCTGACCACCACCTGCTTCTCGTCGCGGCGGACATCGGTGACCATGCAGCGGAGCTTCTGCCCGTCGTAGGGGGCCAGCTCCTCGACGCGGACCCGGTCGATCTGGCTGATGGGCATGAACGCCTTGATACCGTCGATGAGCAGCTCCAGCCCGCCCTTGTTGTGCCCGGTGACCCGCCCCTCGACGAGCTGCCCCTCCTCGATCGACTCCCACGCCGCGGCCATCACCGCCCCCTGCCGCGAGAGCAGCAGGACACCGTCGGCCGAGTCGTAGCCGGTGATGGTCACCTCGACGATGGAGCCGACCTCGGGCAGGGGATCATCCATGAACTGGGTCGCGGGCAGGACACCCTGGCTCTTGCCGCCCATGTCCACGAAGACGTCGTCCCCGTGGATCGCCACCACCCGTCCGCGGCGGACACCGGAGGGGGCGGCGGCCGGCTGGGCCCTAGCGGGGGCATCCTCGGCCTCCATGAGCGCTTCGAGGCTCATACCGCCCAGGGCATCCTCGATCTCGCGGCTCAGGGCGTCGTCCAGGCCATCGTACGGCCGTTCGGTCGGTTCGCGGCCGGCATCCTTCTTGCGGGTCATGTCCCAAATCCTCGGCGCGGGTTCCATCGGGCAAACATGCATTATAAGGGCGAAGCGGAAAGCGAGCGACAGGCGACTCTACCCCAGCGTTGCATAATCTCCCCGCCTCAGGCGGCGTGTCGGCCGGCTTGCAGGGCTTGCATCAGGCCGACGATTTGTTGTCGGGCCCAGTTGTTGGCGTTGCAGGTGAGGGTGAGGATGCCCTGGGGCCGGGTGAAGCGGCCGGCG
>CAYVVX010000144.1:0-8654 GCA_964455315.1 uncultured Planctomycetales bacterium
ATGTCGGTGAATACTGCCACCGCTTCCGGCTTGTTCTCATCGAGCAACCGGTCAAGATTTTGGTACCAGAGCTTCTGGGGCAGATGGTGCCGCTTGCCGTAGCGATCGAGGAGGTTGTCGGAAGGATCCTGAATGCCGACCACTTGTACGTCCTCACGCCCGCAGGCCGCGTACAGGAAGCCGTAGACGTGGCCGTGGACCAGACCGACGATGGCCAGGCGCAGGGGTTCGGCAGCGGCCTTGGTGCCAGTCGTGTCGTTGCTGGATGATTGCTTCACGTCGTCGGCCCTCGCGCCTGGGATTGTCAACGCGGACAGCGCGACGAACAGGAAGCGCAGGAATCCCGTCACGGTGCAGCGGCAGGGCGTCTTGATCATGGTGCAATTCTAACGGGTGCCGGCCGGCGAGTGGAGGCGAGGCGGCTTCGCGGCACGAAGCGTTGCACGCGAAACGTCCGGCAGGGGTGCTTGCCACGGCGAAGCAGGGCCGGACGCTGCCACACGCTTGCGGTAGATCACTCGCGTTCGCCCGTCGCACGCGACGGGGCTAAACAAATGCCCCGGGGGACACCGGTGCCACACAGGGACGCCGGGGGCACAGCACGGGCCCATGCCACAACACCGTTCCGGCCGTTAGAATGATCCCGTGGACACACACACGCTGGACAAGCTGGAGTTCGGGAAGATACGCGAGATTCTCGCCGAACATGCGAGCTGCGCGCTGGGCAAGGAAATGGCGGCGAAGGTCAAACCGGCGACCCGCCGCGACCTGATCGAGCAGTGGCAGCGGCAGGTGGCCGAGATGATCGCCGTCTCCGCCGAGCACGGGCTGCCGCCGTTCGGGGGCATTCGCGACATCCGCACCGCGATCCGTGCGGCCGTGCCGCCGCACGTGCTCGAGCCGGCGGACTTCGCGGTACTGGCCGAGACGTTCGATGCGACACGGGAGGTGGTGCACTGGGCGGCGCGGCTGCCGGACGGCACGCCGACGGTGCAGGCGATGTGCGACAAGGTGGGGGATCTGAAAGCGCTTGGCGATGCGATTCACAAAGTGATCGACGGCTCCGGCGAGGTGCGCGACAGTGCCAGCGCCAAGCTGGCCAAATTGCGGGCCGAGATCGCCAACGCCCGTATCACCATCCAGCAGGTGGTCGACCGCCTGCTCCGCGACAGGGGCGCCACCCGCTGGCTGCGCTACTCCGAGGCCACCTTCCATGACGACCGGCTGGTGCTGCCGCTGGCCGCCGAGCATCGCGGGCGCATTCCCGGGATCGTGCACCGCAGCTCGGACTCCGGCGCGACGCTGTTCGTCGAGCCGGCCGAGGCGGTGGAGCTGAACAACCGGATCATCTCGCTGAAGACCGATGAGCAGCGTGAGATCGGCCGGCTGTTGTGGAACCTGACCCACCAGATTCACCAGAACCAGGCGGAGATCCTGGGGACCCTGGAAGCGCTGGCCATCCTCGACGTGGTCTGCGCGAAGGTGCGGTTCGCGCGGAGCTATCAGCTCAACCCGCCGCGCATCGCGCAGGATCGCAAGCTGCTGCTGCGGCAGGCACGGCATCCGCTGCTGGTACAGATGCAGAAGGCGGCGGCCAGGATCGGCGAGCAGCGCGAGGTGGTGCCCATCGACGTCCGGCTGGGTGATGACTTCGACGTGCTCATCATCACCGGGCCGAACACCGGCGGAAAGACGGTCACGCTCAAGACGGTGGCGCTGTGCTGTGCGATGGCCGCCGCTGGGCTGCCGGTTTCCGCGGCCGCGGGCAGCGTGGTGCCGGTGTTCGCGGACATCCTGGTGGACATCGGTGACGAGCAGAGCCTGCAGCAGTCGCTTAGCACGTTCAGCGCCCACCTGAAGCGGATAATGGCGATGCTGGAAAGGGCCGGTCCGGACACGCTGCTGGTGATCGACGAACTGGGCGCGGGCACGGACCCCGACGAAGGGGCGGCGATCGGGCGGGCGGTGGTCGAGGATCTGCTCCAGCGGCGCTGCCCGGCGCTGATCACCACGCACCTGGGGGTGCTCAAGAGCATCGCCTATTCGGCCCCGCGGGCGGAGAACGCCTGCGTCGACTTCGACGTGGAGACGCTGCGGCCGACGTACCACCTGCGCATCGGAGAGCCGGGCAACAGCAACGCGATCAACATCGCGGCCCGGCTGGGCTTGCCGCAGCATCTGGTGGATGCGGCCCGGAGCCACCTGACCGCATCGCACGAACAGCTCACCCGGGCCATCCGCGGGACGCTGGCGTCGCGGCGGCTCGCCGAGCAGGCCCGCTCGGAGGCGGAGACGGTCAAGGCGGCGGCGGAGAAGGAACTGGCCGTGGCAAAGCAGGAGGCGGCGTCGCTCCGCGAGCAGCAGGAGGCGTTCAACCGCTGGGCATCGGCGGTGGCGGCGCTGAAACCGGGGGACAAGGTGCATGTGCGCAAGTTCGATCGCGAGGGGCGGATCGTGCGGGTGATGCTGCACAAGCAGCAGGCGGTGGTGAGCGTGGGGGCGATGGAGATGGAACTGCCGCTGCGGGAACTGAGTCCGATGGGGTGAGGCAGGCGATTCGGCAGGTGCGATGACTCCCGCGTCGCCCCCCAGGGTTCTCAACCGGGTTCCGCGCGACCCGAGCGCCGTTTATTCAAGATGCTTGAGCACGTCGGGCAGGTTCGAGGCCAGCTCGCGGAGGGCCTGCCCGCGGTGGCTGATGGCGTGTTTCTGCCCGGCGGGCATCTCCGCGGTGGTCATGCCCAGGCGATCGACATGGAAGTGAGGGTCGTAGCCGAAGCCGTTGGCGCCGCGGGGCAGGTCGATGATGCGGCCTTCGACGGCGCCGGTGGCGGTGGCCAGCGTGCGCTGCCCGTCGGAGAACGCGATGGCGCAACGGAAGCGGGCCGAGCGCCGATCGTCCGGGATGCCGCGTAGGCGCTCGATCAGCAGGCGGTTGTTGGCGGCGTCGTCACAGGGTTCGCCGGCGTAACGGGCCGAGCGCACGCCGGGGTCGCCGTTCAGCGCGTCCACCTCGAGCCCGGAATCGTCGGCGATCGCCGGCAGCCCGGTCAGGCGGGCGTAGTAGCCGGCCTTGAGCTTGGCGTTGTCGAGGAAGGTCGCGCCGTCCTCGACCGGCTCGGGCAGACCGGGAAACTCGCTGAGCGGGCGCCAGCGGACGGTGAGCCCGGCGGCATCGGCGGCCGACGAGAGGATCTCGATCATCTCGCGGGCCTTTTTGGCGTTGCCCGTCGCCAGCAGGATGTCCTTCATGGGGTCACTCACCATCGCGGACTCGGCGCGGGACTCTCGTAGGGCCGGCCCGGCGCGGGGAGCCGTTCGCCCGAGGTGGTGGAGGCATTGAGATTCTCCGGCACGAAGATGAGCTGGGCCGGCGGGGCGATGCTGCTGCCATCGGGGAGGATCTCCTTGCGGAGGTGGCCGTTCTCGGTGACGTACTGGAACTCCTCGGGCCTGCTGGCGATCAGGTCGGTGACGGGCGGGCCGGGCAAGACGCCCTTCTCGCCGCGGATCACGTCGGTGTCGGAGAAGTCGCCGACGAAGACGAAGCTGCGGCGTTCCTCGTGGAAGAAGAACGCGGGAACGCCTTCCTTACGGAGCAGGGTGGCGTACTGCTCGGCGACTTGCTTCCGCTGGCTGAAGGTGGGGGTATCGTAGAAGTAGGCGATCATGAGGGTGTAGCTGCCCTTGATCCGCGAGAGGTGAAACTCGCTCTCGGTGGAATCGCGGGCCTCGATCTGTTCGGGTCTGGCCAGGGCGAAGGGCAACTGCCCGTTGAGGGTGAGCCCGCGGATGAAATCCATGTCGCGCTGCATTTCCGGCGGGAAGATCAGGCGGTTGCCCTGCGGGCCGGGCACCATTTCGTAGTTGCCGTAGTAGATGCTACTGCCGGTGGCATCGTCGCGGACCTGGATGGCCCGGCGGTCGAGCTGGGGCACGCGGGCGAGCATCTCGGCGAGCTGGTGGGACTGTGTCCGCGGATCGCCCTCGATGCCGCGATCGAAGCGGGTGCAGAAGATGCTGTAGCGGTCGCGCTGTTCCGAGTTGAACAGTCCGCCGCCGCTGTCGTTGCCGCCGAAGAGATTGCTCAGGAAGTTGCCGCTGGATTCCTCGTTGGTGCGGGCCGGGGCCGCGGGGTCGTCCTTGCCCAGGTCGCAGCCGGGGAGGACGGCAAGGAGAACGATGACCAGGGAGAGGGCGAGGTCGCGATGCCCGGCGGAGCGACCGCCCTGGCGCAGGCAGCGGCATGCGCGCGAGCTGCTTTCGGTTCGGTGCGTTGACGGCCTCGAACCGCTGAGGAGATGGGATGGCATGAGCACCTCCCGTAATCCGCATACCTCGACGTCATCGGGCGCCGGCCCGGCGGGAACCGGTGTGGTCAGTGCGCCGGCTTCGCCGCCAGTGCCTTGCGCTGAGCGGTGATCAACCGGCGAATGCCGCCCGCGGCACTGGTCACCATCGCGTCCAGTTCCCGCCGTGTGAAGGTGGCCCCTTCGGCACTGCCCTGGACCTCGACAAACCGGCCTGAGGCGGTCATGGCCACGTTGAAGTCCACCTCCGCGCGGGAGTCCTCGCTGTAGTCGAGATCCACCAGCACCTGCCCGTCCACCTTGCCGACGCTGATCGCGGCCACTGGCTCGACGATCGGCGTGCGGGTGAGCTTCTTCTGTTCGCGGAGCACGCGGACGGCGTCGGACAAGGCCACGAACGCCCCGGTGATGGCCGCGGTGCGGGTGCCGCCGTCGGCCTGGAGCACGTCGCAGTCCAGCCAGATGGTCCGCTCACCGAGCCGCTCAAAGTCGACCACCGCGCGGATGACCCGCCCGATGAGCCGTTGAATCTCGGTGGCTCGCCCGTCGACGCCCTTGCGGCTGCGCCCGCGGCGCCGGCCGGTCGAACCGGGCAGCATGTCGTACTCGGCGGTGACCCATCCGCGGCCCTTGCCGGCCATCCACTCGGGGACCGACTCCTCGATGCAGGCGGTGCAGAGCACGGCGGTGTGGCCGGAGCGGATGAGCACCGATCCGGGCGCAAAGCGGGTGTAGCCGCGGACGATCTCCAGCGGGCGGGGCTGGGTCGCCGTTCGCCCGTCAGCGCGTCGCGGTGGCATGCGCCTGCGCCCTCCGCCCGGCGGTTCGCCCGCGGACCAACAGCAGTTCCAGCAAGGCCCGCTGCGAATGCAGACGGTTCTCGGCCTGTTCGAAGATGCGCGATTGCGGTCCGTCGATGACCTGGTCGGTGATCTCGAGGTTGCGGTAGGCCGGGAGGCAATGGAGAACCACGGCGTCGGGCCTGGCCCGGGCGACCAGCGCGGCGTTGACCTGGAAGCCCGCGAAATCCTGCTCGCGCTGCTGGCGTTCGGCTTCCTGGCCCATGCTGGTCCAGACGTCGGTGTAGATGACGTCGGCCCCGGCGACGGCAGCGGCGGGGTCGGCGGTGATTTCGATGGTCGCGCCGGTCTGCCGGGCGATCGACCCGGCGGACTCGACCAGCGCCTCGTCCAGGCCGTAGCCGGCCGGCGAGGCGAACACGTAGGACACACCGCAGCGGACGCAGGCGTTGAGCAGCGAGCGGGCCACGTTGTTGCCGTCGCCGATGTAGGCCAGCTTCCTGCCGGACAGCGGGCCGAAGTGCTCCTGGAGCGTCATCATGTCGCAGAGCGCCTGGCAGGGATGGCCCCAGTCGCTCAGGCCGTTGATCACCGGGACGCGGCTGTGGGCGGCCAGGCCGACCACCGACTCGTGCCCGAAAACGCGGGCCATAATGCCGTCGCACATGGAGGAGATGACCCGGGCGACATCGCGGACATCCTCGCGGCGGGTCAGCCCGATCTGGTGATCTTCGAGGTTGACAGCGTGCCCGCCGAGCTGGGCCATGGCCACCTCGAAGCCCAGCCGGGTGCGCAGCGAGGACTTCTGGAAGACCATCGCCAGCACCTTGCCGCGCAGAACCAGGCCGAGATCACCGGCCAGGAACCGCTGCTTGCGATCGATGCAGAAGTCGATCAGCGTGCGGAACATCTCCGGGCTGAGATCGCGGACGGCGAGGAAATGGTCCATCCCCGACAATAAAGGCGGATAGTCGCCGCTCATGACGCCACCAGCTTTCCCTCGGTCTCGGCCAGCGCCGCGGTGAGGATTTCGAAGGCCTCGTCGACCTGCTCATTGCTGATGGTCATGGCCGGGAGCAGGCGCAGCACGGTGTCCTGGGTGGCGTTGACGCGCAGTCCGCGCTGCAGGGCGGCCGCGGCGATCGGCCCGGCCGGCAGGGACAGCTCGATGCCGATCATCAGCCCGCGGGCGCGGACCTTCTCGACGAAGCCGAACTGCTGCTGGAGGGCGGCCACCTTGTCGACGATGTACGCGGACAGTTCATTGACCCGCTCGAGCAGGTTCTCGGCCGCGATGGTTTCGAACATGGCGATGGCGGCGGCGACCACCAGCGGGTTGCCGCCGTAGGTGGAGGCGTGCGAGCCGGGGGTCAGCGACGCGGCGACGTCCGGTCGGGCGACCAGGGCCCCGATGGGGGCGCCGCCGCCCAGGGCCTTGGCCAGCGTGATGATGTCGGGGGTGATGGTCGAATGTTGATAGCCGAACCACTTGCCGGTGCGCCCGCAGCCGGTCTGGACCTCGTCGAGGATCAGGACCATGCCGTGAGCGTCGCAGATCTCGCGGAGGGCGGAGAGGTAGTCGTCATCAGGAATGTTGACGCCGCCTTCGCCCTGGATCGGCTCGACCATGATGGCGGCGCATTCGTCGGTCACCACCTTCAGAATCGCGTCGACGTCGTTGAAGGGCACGTACACAAAGCCCGGCACCAGCGGCTCATGACCCTTGTGGATCTTGCTCTGGGCGGTGGCGGACATGGCCCCGTAGGTGCGCCCGTGGAAGCTTCGCTCGGTGGTGATGATCTTGTACTTGCCGGCGGCGGTGTGGCGGCGGGCCAGCTTGATGGCCGCTTCGTTGGCCTCGGCGCCGCTGTTGCAGAAGAAGCTCAGGCCGCCGAAGGACTTTTCGGCGATCAGCTCGGCCAGGCGCCCCTGTTCGCGGGTGTAGAAGGTGTTGTCCACATGGATAAGCCGCCCGGCCTGCTCGCGGATGGCCTCCACCACGCGGGGGTGGCAGTGTCCCAGCAGGCTGCAGCCCCAGCCGGGGAACAGGTCGAGGTAACGCTTGCCGTCGGCGTCCCACATCTGCGAGCCTTCAGCGCGGACGATCACCACCGGCACCCGGCCGTAGTTGGCGATCACGCTACGTCCGAACTGATCAATCGTTTCCTGGGTGTTCATCGACTGCTCCACCTGTGCGAACCTCCGTGCGGGGTCGAATTCCGCATTGTAGCATGGGGAAAACGGGGATCAACCGCCGCGCCTTGACGATAATGCCCCGGGTTCCAACAATACCCGCTGGCAGTGCCGATCTCGGCGGCCTCAGGGGGGAACAACTGGGAGTTCAACAGCTTTGACGACGCATCCACCACATCCCGATCATCCCGAAGACGACCAGGTCAACCCGGCGGCCGACGAACGGGCCGGCCCGGCGGAGGGCGCGGACGATGAGGTCGCGCCGGAGATGACGCCCCGATTGCTGGGGCGGCTGTTTCTGGTGCCGCTGCTGATCGTGATCATGCTGGTGGGGGCATCGGCCGCGGTGGTTCTGCTGTTCGGCTGGATCACCCGTCCGGCGGAGGTGTCCATCCCCGCGCTGGTGTCGCGGATCGAAGCGGGCAGCGGCGAGAAGGTGCTGGGGGTGATGATGCTGCCCCGCGATCGCGAGGTGTGGCAGGCGGCCATGGACCTGAGCCGCCGGCTGGAGTCGATCGACGAGCAGGAGTTGCCGCCGCAGATGCGCCCGGAGATCGCCCGGCGGCTGGGCGAGGTGCTGGCCAAATCCCGGGCCGGGTCGCAACAGGACATGGGCCGGGAGATGCAGCGGTTCCTGCTGCTGGCCCTGGGGCGGCTGAGGCAGCCGGAGTCGGTGGAGGTGCTGGTCGCCTACGCGACGGACGCCTCGCAGCCGGTGGAAGTGCGCCAGGACGCCATGTCGGCACTGGTGCTGATGCGCGACCAGGACGCCGCGAAGAATGCTGTCCAGGCGCTGACGCCGCTGCTGGAGTCACCCGAGCCGGTGATCCGCATCGTCGCCACGGTGGCCATCGGCGCGCTGGCCACCAGGGATGACGCCGCGGTGATCGAGGCCCTCTCCCGGGCGTCGGCGAGCAATGACCGCGAGGTGGTTTGGAACGCCACGCTGGCGCTGGCCAGGCTGGGCTCCGAGCGGGCGGTGCCGGGCCTGATGGACATGCTCGACCGCGGCTACTGGGACAAGATTCGCACGAAGGGCATCGGCGGGGCGGAGGGGCAGGCGTTGTCCGCGCAGGCCAAGGATGCCTACCTGATACTGGCTATCGAGGCGGCGGGCGCGCTGGGCGCCGGCGCGCTGCGGCCGTCGGTGGAGGCGCTGGCGAAGGATGCATCGCTGCCGGTCCAGGACCAGGCCCGCAAGGCGCTGGAACAGTGGGGTCGCGAGAGCTCGCCCGTCCATGGGACCGCATCGACCGCCCCGGCGGAAGCGAAAGCGACGCCATGAGTCCGACAGCGACGCCACCTCCGGCCAGGGGGATCTTCCTGGCTCGCGTGATCGACAACGTGCCGC
>CAYVVX010000144.1:8664-9761 GCA_964455315.1 uncultured Planctomycetales bacterium
CGATGCCCGGCCGGGACAGTTCCTGCAGATCCTCTGCACCGAACCCTCGGACGAGGGCTGGAACGGCGGTGTGTTCCTGCGGCGACCCTTCAGTATCGGCGGGCTGCGGCGAACGTCGGGCGGCGTTGAGGTCGACATCCTGCATCGCGCCGTGGGCCCGGGCACGCGCTGGCTGGCCCAGCGGCACCCGGGCGACGCGGTGGACCTGCTGGGCCCGCTGGGGACACCGTTTCGGATGCCGCCGCCGGGTGTCACCGCGCTGCTGGTAGGTGGAGGCATCGGGCTGCCGCCGCTGATGTGGCTGGCCGAGGCACTGCGTGCCGGGGGGCACCCGGTGGTGGCGTTCGTCGGTTCGCGCTCCGCGGATCTGCTGCCGCTGACCCGCATCGCGAGCTGCGCGGTGGCGGCGGGGCAGGCATCAGCGGCGTGGGCGGAGTTTGCCCGGGTCGACGTGCCGGCGCTGGTCGCCACCGACGACGGTTCACTGGGTACGCCGGGCCGCGTGCCGGACGCCTTCGCCGCCTGGCTCGACGGGCATCCCGAATTGACCGGTACTTCCGCGGCCGTCTACACCTGCGGGCCGGATCGCATGATGCAGGCGACGGCGGCCATCTGCGAGCTCCGCGGCTTGCCCTGCCAGGTATGCCTCGAACGGGTCATGGGCTGCGGCATGGCCACCTGCCAGTCCTGCGTGGTACGGGTCCGCGACACGGCCGCACCGGACGGCTGGCGCTACCGCCTGTGCTGCACCGATGGGCCGGCGTTTGACAGTCGCGAAGTGATCTGGGGGGAGTGAGCAACAACTCCTCTGGGATCACGGAGCTCACCCCAACTCGCACGATGCAGCCATCCCCAGCGAGCGATTGATGGCCCTGGCGGCGAGGCAGAACCTGAGCAGCGCTTGCGGTGACGGTCGACTGGTGGGTATGGAGCCGGGACGGCGGGGTGGGAATTCAGCGGGTTATCGGGTCAGGCGGGCTCCATTTCGGCACTCCTCGGACGTTCCCAGCACAAGATCATACCCCGGCGGACCGATTTGGGTTGATCCGGCAGTTGCTGGTTGGCCGACGACTTGGGTACGATAACCTTATCTCACC
>CAYVVX010000145.1:0-9754 GCA_964455315.1 uncultured Planctomycetales bacterium
AAGTCGGGCAAGACGGCCGAGGATGTGCTGGCGTCGCTGGGCTTGTCGGTCAACGACATCACCATTCGGATCAAGTCGCTGGCGAAGTGATGATCGCTTGAGTGCTCAACTGTAGACGATCCCGCCATGTGTAGCGTCCGGCCCCCCTGCCGAACGTATTGCGTGGAACTGCCCGATGGGGATCTTGCTCAAGCGTGTGGCATTGCCCGCCTTCGCCCCTCTCACGCGAGGGGGCTAAACGAAAAGTCCACCGGCGGCACGGTGACCATCTACTCGCCCCTCGCACGCGAGATTGCTCGCGAAACCCCTCGCACGCGAGGGGGCTAAACATGGGTATCCTCGCGCAAGCGTGGTTCATTGCGCGCACCGCCGAGACGCCGGGGTTGCACCGCGCGTGCGGGGCTCGCGGCTACGGCACCGAGAGGTGGTCCCGGTCGCGGGTGCGGTAGTAGCTGAGCACGCCGGCCTGGTCGGGCAGCGGCGGCTGGGCGATCTCCGGCTTCTCGCTGTAGAGGTAGGCCACCGAGCTGTACCAATAGGGCTTGAGCCGGTCGGGATCCCAGGGGTTGACGAAGGCCACCTTGATCCGCCGGTCGAAGGCGATGGCGTCCTCGTCGTGCAGCCGGTACATGGTCACCATCGAGCGCAGGGCGTCCTTGAGCGGCACGCCGTGCATGGGCCCGGCGAACTCGCCCTCGCGGAAGTACCAACCGCCGTTGAAGTAGTCCTCCAGACCGGTGCCGACGATCCGCGGCGTGTCCCAGTCGTCGTCGACGTGGACGTACTCCGGCGCCTCCAGGAAGGACAGGTACCACTGCGGCTCGCCCTGCATGTGCAGCATCATGCCCGCGAAGTGGCCGCTGCCCGCGGTGTCCAGGATCAGGGCCTCCTCGGAACCGCCGCGCCGCCCGGTGCGGAACTGGGCCCCGAAGTATCCCGCGCCGGCCGGTTGAACCTCCAGCTCCTGGTAATTGGCATTCAGGAACAGCTCGCTGCCCATGGTCGGGTGGCGGTTTTCAAACTCGATGCGGAATCCCTTTGCGTAGGGCATCGGCCACAGGCTGTAGAACCCGCCGCTGGAGGTGCCCACGAACTGCGAGGTGAAGGAGTTGAACTCGCACTGTCCGGCGCCGAAGAAGTCGCCCACCGGCGCTTCGACGGCCGCGGTCTTCGCTCCGTCCCAGTAGATGCGCATGATGACCGACTTGAGGATGGTTGCGTCGATGGTCGCCGACTGGTTCCAGTGCGGCCAGAACCATCCCGGCAGGGTGAGCCACAGCCGGGAAATGTAGCCCGCGCCGCTGACCTCGCCGATGGTGACCCGCTCGCCGGGCGGCAGCGACTTCGTCTTCGAGCGTTTCGCCAGGTTGAAGGTGGTCAACTGCCGCGAGATTCCCGGCGGCTTCCGCGCCGTGCTGAGCATCTGGGTCATCATGCCGATTCCTCGTCGGGTATGGTGTTCGACTGCGTGATCGCCGCCCCGGACGGATGGCCCGTCGCCGGGCTCCGGGCAGTCCCCGCCCGCCGGTGCGCCCCGCGAGTTTATCCGAAAGCCGCCCCCTCACAACCGGGCCGGTCTGGTGGTCACGGCCTGCCCGGACGGGTACCATGCCTCCCGTCGGGGCGGCGGCTCGGATCGTTCGTCCCCCCATCAGGAGGCAGCGCATGAAACCGCTTCAGATCGGCGTATGCAGTTGGTCGCTCAAGATTCCAGATCTGGCGACCACGCTGGACACCATCCGCGACACCCTTGGCGTCGATCTGGTCCAGGTCGGCTTCTGGGATGACGCCTTCCGCGACCGCGACCGGGTCATCCGCATCATTCGCGACAGCAGGCTCGAGGTCAGCGCCACCTGCCTGGGCTTCGAGGGCGAAGACTACACCACCATCCAGACCATCGCCGAGACCGGGGGGTTCAAGCCGGACAGCTTCTGGCCGGCCCGGATCGAGAAGACCCGCCACTTCGCCGAATTCACCCGCGAGCTGGGGGTCGACCTGCTGGCCGCGCACATCGGTTTCGTTCCGCACGAAGTGTCCGACCCGCAGCACGCCGTGATGGTCGATCGCCTGAAGCAGGTCTGCGACATTCTCGGCGAGCGCGACGTCACCCTGGTCATGGAGACCGGCCAGGAGAAGGCCGAGTCGCTGGTCGAGTTCATCGACAAGGTCGACCGGCCCAACATCGGCGTGAACTTCGACCCGGCGAACATGATCCTTTATGGCGTCGGCGACCCGGTGGACGCCATTCCCGTGCTTCGCGACCGGATCATCCACGTGCACATGAAGGACGCCAACTGGTCGAAGACCCCCACGGAGAGCTGGGGCGAGGAGGTCGTTCTCGGCACCGGCGAGGCCGACATCCCCCGGGTGGTCAGCAAGCTTCGGGCCGGCGGCTACAAGGGCCCGCTGGTGGTCGAGCGCGAGGCCGGCGACCAGCGCATCGCGGATATCCAGGACGGCATCGACCTGCTGCGGGATATGCTGGAGTAGGCGTCGCCGGGCCTTCGCACCTCGGCCGCCGAGCCGGCTCCCGGCTTTGCCCCGTCGCGCTCGCCCGGTAGAATCCGGGTAGTTGATTGACCGGAATGCATCCATCTTGTCAACGAAAGGAAGCCACTATGGCCGACCAAAATCCCCTCTCGCGGCGGCAGGTTCTCGGCGGCGGCGTCGGTGCCGCGGCCATGCTCATGGGCGGATCGCGGCTGATGGCGGCCGCGGAGAAGGATGATCTCCGGTGTGGGATCATCGGTGTCGGCGGGCGCGGCGGCGGCGTGCTGGAGTCGATCAACCGGGCGCCGGGCGTGCGCGTGACCGCGATCTGCGACACCCACGAGGGCCGGCTCAACAAGGCCGCCGGCACAGTGGAGGCGGACCAGCCCAAACTCTTCGATGACTACCGCAAACTGCTCGACTTCAAGGAGCTTGACGCCGTGTTCGTGGAGACGCCTTGCTACCTGCACGGGCAGATGGTCCTGGATGTGCTCGACTCCGGGCGGCACTGCTACGCGGAAAAGCCCATGGCGCTGAAGGTTGCCGAGTGCAACGCCATCGTGGAGAAGAACAAGTCCACCGGGAAGATTTACCAGGTCGGCACACAGCTCCGCTACTGCGCTCCCTGGCAGCCGGCGGTCAAGGCGATTCTCAACGGCGAGATCGGCCGGCCGATCATGATCCGGGCCCACCGCCACAACATCAAAGACTATCCCAGGAACAAACCCTGGTTTTTCTCGCGCAAGCTGTCCGGCGACACCATCTGCGAGCAGGCGGTCCACGAGTTCGATCTCTTCTGCTGGATCTTCGGCGGCCCGCCGCAGCGGGCCTCGGGTTTCGGCGGGCGCGGGCTCTACACCGAGCCGGAAGGCCGCGACACCATGGATCACTACGTGCTGAGCTGCGATTTCGGCAAGGAGCCCGGCGACAACATGCACCTCAGCTACAACCACTCCTGGATCTCGTCGCCGAAGACCTACTGCGACGACCGCCAGGAGGTGGTTTACGGCACCACCGGGGCCATCGACATCGAAAACGGCAAGATCTTCCCCAAGGAAGGCGAGGTCCGCGACGTCCCCTCCGAGCCGACCATGAGCGGCGTCGGCGACAAGGCCACCCAGCTCGCGGTCAACGACTTCTTCCGCTGCATCCGCGAGAACGACCATCCCCTGGCCGACGCGGAGGCTGCCCGCAACGGCGCCTTCACTGCCCTGCTGGGGCTCAAGGCCATTGATGAGGGTCGCGTCGTGACGCTCAAGGAACTGCTGGAAGGCCCGGAGCCGATCGAACAGCCGGTACCCCAATGGCTGCGATCCTGAATCGGGCCTGATCCCTCAGGGCACGCGCTGATCGTCGCCGCCCTTGCCGTTCCACAGGCTGTTGCTGGCGCCGGACTGCGGCGCTTCGGGCGTACTGCCGATGGCCACGCCTTCCGCGTTCACGCTGTAGCCGAGTTGCTTCAGGTGCATCGCCACCGCGTGGCCGTCGGCGAAGGCCACGTTGCCGCGCGTACCGTGCCGCATTTCCACCGGGGAGTGCCCGTAGGTGCCGTCCTTGCCGGCCTTGGGGCCGAACGCGGTTGCCCCGAACTCCGTCGCCATTCGCGGCGGGTCGAGCGAGTAGCTGTGCTGCCCGTGGGTCAGGTCCGCACCGCGGCTGTCCGCCACCAGTACCGTCCGGGAAGACACCTTGATCAAACCCTCCTTGACCGGCCAGCGGGTGTAATCCGCGCCGCCGGGCAGCGGGCGGGTATTGCCCAGGTACTGGTAGTTGTAGCCATAGGCCCCGTTGCGGATGTTGCGCTCATACGGGCCGGTGAGGCTGGGGCACAGGAAGAACTCGTTGGTCATGTCGTCGGAGCCGGCCAGGACGCCGGTCTGGTTGATCACCGGCCCGACTCCGTAGTCGAAGAACCACTGCCAGCGCGGGCCCTTGCGTCCGTACCGGTTCACGTAGTCGGCGTCGATAAGCCCGGTGGCGGGGTTGCGCACCTTCTCGAGGCGGAACGGCGGGAAAACGCGGTACTGCTCGGTGTAGAACACGGTCGCGTGTCCGAGCCGATGCAGGTTCGCCAGGCACACCGCCGAGCGGGCCTGCTCGCGGGCCTTGCCCAGCGAGGGCATGAGGATGGCGATCAGCAGTGCAATGATCGCGACCACGACCAGCACTTCGATCAGCGTGAAAGCTCTGGATGAACGGCGCGGGTGCAGAGAGGCTCGCATGTGAGGTAACTCCTGGAAGCTGCGATTGAGACCCAGTCTCAATACATTTCGACAGAATCATACACAATTGAGACTCAGTCGCAAGCGGATATTTGCCGGATTCCTTGGAAAAGTTTTGTGGGGCAGGGAGGGGCCTCTCGCGGCCGGATGGCCGGCCGGTGCCCGTGGAATGGACTTAAAACGCTGTCAATAAATGACTAAGCGTAATGGGAGGATGGCTTCACGGTCCCGCCCGCGAACTGCCCGTCGCGGGCACGAGCAGCCGCAGATCGCAGCAGTTGATCCGGGCGGCTCCAGGGCTCGACGGCTCAGGGATGGCCTGAAGTGTCAGGGTTGCTGCCGTCTTAACGGGCATGGCGATCCGGCGGGGCGGGTCGCCCGGTGCGAGTGCCGCGGCATCCCCGTGCCCGCCCGGGTCGAGGTGGAACCGGAGGACGGCGCGGGCACGGGGCGCGCTGCCCGCGTCCAGGCCCGTCCATCCGACGAGGTAGCCCGCTTGCGGCGCCGTGTCATAGACCGCCTCGACGGGTGGCACGAGCGTGATGCCTCCGGCGAAGCCCCGCCCGGCGATCGCCAGCGGTCGCGGTTTGCCCGGCGTATCGGTGATTGCGCCGCCGGCACCGTCGATCGTGGTGGCCGGGGAGATTCGGGTGGGTTCGAGCAGCGGCTCTTCCCGCCAGCCCGGGAACACCACCTTCCACAGCGCCGCCAGCGGTACGGTTGCCCGTTTCCCGGCCCGCTCGAGCTCCACCGTGTCCCCGCCGCGACGCAACTCCAGTCGATCGACATGCCAGACCTCGCCGCTGCCCAGGGCGCAGGCGTACTGTGCGGAGGGTCGCTGTCTGGGCGCGGTTCCAGGCGGCGGTGCGGGCAGGATCCACGCCACCCGCGACAACTCCACCGGCGTGGCCCCGAAATCCGAGTCGATGGACACGCTCCCGGCGTCGAGGGCGGAAATCGGCCCGCCAAGGGCGTCCCCGTTGGCCAGGATCAACCCCGGCCGGCCTGCCCCGGCCGGCAACCATGCAGGCTGTCCCGACCGGCGGGCCAGCCGGACGGTGTCGATCTCCTCGAGGCGAAGCTCAATGCCGCCCCAGGCGGGCGATACCAGGAGCAGCTTGTCCCCGGATGCTTCCAGGCTTCCCGCGATCACCTCTCCGCTCCGCCAGACGATCAGGGCGGTCGCGGTCGGGGCGGTCGGCACGCGAGGATAGGGCTCCGGGCGATGATCCCGCTCCCACAGCGCGATTTTCAGCGGCGAAAGCGTCGCGGACCCCTCCGCCGGCAAGGCGTCGACGGTGCCGCCATCGACGGTCCACCAGGCCGTGACCGGCGTCACCCGGTCATCGGCCAGCAGAATCCCGGGGGCAGCGGCTTCGGGCCGGCTCGCGGCAGCCGGCTGGGTGGTCTCGGTGTGGGTCGTGCCCGCCACCACGGCAATGGTCGCAAAAATCGGGAGGATGAGTCGCATCGCGGCCGATCTTGACCGCAACCGGGCAGGTTGTCCATGACGCGGATTTGCAGCGGCGCGAGCCGGCCGCGCCAGGCCGCCTGCTTTGCATTTGCCCATCACCACTTTAGAATCCCCGACTCTCCGGAACGAATGAGGGCGTTCGACCGGCCGATGACCCCTGCACGGGAATTCAAACCCCAATGGCGATGTGGCGTGGGCTCCTGCCTGACAACCTGAACCCCGACGACGTGCGCATGACGCTGGGGGAACACCTCGAGGAGTTGCGCAACCGGCTGATCAAGGCCATGCTGGCTCTGCTGGTCACCGCCCTGCTGTGCTGGTTCGTGTTCATCGACCAGATCATGGGTCTGCTGGCCGCCCCGCTGATGGCCGCGCTCGATGTCAACGACCAGGTTCAGAGCCTGCATACCATGTCGCCGGCCGAGTCCTTCGTCACCGAGCTCAAGGTGGCCTTCATCGTGGGTTTCATCCTGGCGGCACCGGTGGTGCTGGCCCAGATCTGGGGGTTCGTGGGCGCCGGGCTCTATCCCCACGAACGCAAGTGGGTGACCCGCTTCCTGCCGGTTTCGGTTGCCCTGTTCTTCGTGGGGGCCAGCTTTCTCCTGTTCGTGGTCAGTCCCTTCCTTCTCAATTTCCTGGTCGTCTATCGGACCGAGTACCCCGACTATCACAAGTACTTTCAATGGGTCCTGAGTCGCAAGGAGCAGCAGGAGATACCCACCACCCGGCCGGAGCAGAACTGGCCGGCGGCTCTGGCCACCCAGCCGGCGATTCCGGCGCTGATGGATGATCCCGTGGACGCGCCGGAAGGCCGCCCGTGGATCAATCGCAGCGAACACCAGGTGCGGGTTCGTTACGGCGACCGTATCTACAGGATCGCCCAGCTTGAGGATCTCGGTGCCGGCGCCCGGGTCACGCCGATGATCCGCATGAGCGACTACGTCATCTTCGTCCTCGAGCTGGCCGCCGCGTTCGGCATCGGCTTCCAGGTGCCGGTGGTGGTGGCCTTCGTGGGCGCCATCGGTCTGGCCAGCGCGTCGGCCATGGGCAAGGTGCGCCGTTACGTCTGGTTCGGCATGGCCATTGTCGCCGCCATCGTCACACCGCCGGACGTGGTGAGCATGCTCATGCTGCTGGTGCCCATGGTGGCGTTGTACGAAGTGGGGCTGCTGGCGGCGCGATTCTTCGAGCGCGAGCGGCGCGGCACGCCTCACGGTTGACGCTCGGGGATTCCGCGCCGTCCGCGCGTGAAACCTCGAACCTCTGGATTGACTGGATTCCTGCCTGAATCCTGCGGTCTGCCCGCCCGCCGCACATGCGGTTATCTGGTGGGGCTTGAATTCCTCTGTTTTTTCGTTGACCTTCTGGAGTTCGAGAGGATATAGTAGTCTTGTCGGACCATTCGCCGGCGCGAGACGGCCTCGTCTCCCCTCCGCCTCACGCGGCCGGCACACCTGTTCGGGCCATGTCCGTTGGTTTTGCCGGCGACACCAGCACCCGTCAGGCGTGGGGTCCGCATCAATGACGTGTTTCAGTATGTGGGCGTGCCCGGCCGCGGCGAAGCGTCGTGGCATGGGGCCAACCGGGCACCTGCACATTTCCTGGTCACCGTTTGGAATCGAGAGGAGAATCCCATGTCACAGTCATGTCATCCCGGCGCCTGGAACCTGGTGCTGGCCGTGGTCATCGCGTTGCCCGTCTGCGCGGAGGCCGGCATGAACGCCGTCGGCAACTGCAACCCGCCCAATGTGCAGGTCCGCGGTACGGTCTACATCAAGAACAACACCGGCCAGGCGGCCGACGATCTCCATTTTTACATGTACCAGAACGACCGCCCCGAAGTGATGGTCACGGGTGCCAAGGCGGAAAGCAACTTCTGCACCAACATCAACCTGACCACGATGAACGACGACGGCACGGCGAATCCGCCGCCGGGCGATCACGGCGCCCAGGTGGACATGACCGGCTGCTCGATTCCCGCCGGTGCCACCGTTCCGATCAGCATCAGCCTGTGCATGAACGAGCGCAACTGCATCAAATTCAAGGACATCATGTTCACCCAGAACGCGGTGCCGCTGCCCAATCCGCGGCCGTTGCCGAAGAAGGGCTTCCGCATCATCCGCCCCTTTCGCGGCGGGCGCGGCGGCGGCCTGCCCGGAGGCGGGTCCCAGGAGGATAATGGAGGTTCCGGCAACTGGTACCACATCGTCTGCATCGAGAACGACGACACCCGCTGGCTGGTTCTCGATTCGCTCAAGCTGCTGGCGTCGATGACCAATTATCCGACCCTCGATTCGATCAACTGGGCGGCGCTTCCCCCGGTCACCAGCGCCAACGGCGAGCCGCCCGTCTGTATTCCGCCGGGAGGAAAATGGTGCTACCGCTTTGAGACCACCGGCTCCTACGTCGGCGGACACGTCTACCTGAAATACTCGATCCGCGTGGCCAACCCCGGCGAATGCCCCGGTTCGGTCATTGCTGAAGGGCCTGTGCCTCTCAATGGCGAGCCGGATGACAGCATCGAAACCATCGGCGATCACCCCGTCGACGCGACACTGAGCGAGTGCCGCCCCGGCGATGACATGTACACCGTGCCGGCCTTGCCCGACGGCACCTACACCAACTTCGGGACCCCCGAGTCGCCGCCCATCCCCGCGGATTTCTTCGGGCCCGGCTCCGACCCGTTCATCGGGCGGGTCGACTATGTCGGCGTGCCCATCGATCCGGCGACGCTCGGCAACACCGATACGATCGTGCGCCGTACCAGTGAACTGGACTTCGACGATCTGCCGCCGTCGACCGCGAGCGTCAACATCGAACTGGTGGAATGCCATCTGCAGAGTACCGATCCCATCATCGTGACCTACAACGGCGGCACCAATCCCACCCCGTGGGATGTCCACGTCGACATCGTGCCCGGCACATCCAGCGGGTTTCTTGATGCCACCAGGGAAGCCGACAACGGCGGTACCTTCAGCGGCAGCCTCGGCATTCTGCCGGTATTCACCTTTACGCAGGTGGACAGCCCGTCGAACGTCATTGTTTTCGACCCGGGATCCATCGGCATCCCGCCGATCCCGATGGGCTCCGTTCTGCCCACCCCGTGGAGCTACGGGCCGTCACCAGGGTCCGTCGTCGGCCAGGGCCCCAACTTCTACCCCAAACCCCAGGTGCCGCACGCGTTTCAGGATCTATCCGGCGGAACACGCCTGACGCTGTTGCCGGCCACCTTCGCCCACGGCGATCCCTCGACCTGCCGCTGCACGGTTTCCGACAACGGGAGCGGCACCGCGGACCTTCCGCCCGCCTGCCCAGGAGGTTATGCATCGCCGGCCGGTATTCCACTGATGCAGTCGGAGTTGATGACCCCCGGAACGGGGATCGTCGGCAGGATGAGCCTGGTCGATCTCACCACGCTGATCGAGCAGCCGGGCGGCAGCCTGGGCGGCACCGTCCAGCAGTTCCAGGGGACGATGCGCCTGCAATTGCGTGGAACCGGCGACCTCGCCGGCTACGAGCGGGAGATGTTCGTGCAGGTCGGCGGGCAGACTCATGCCGGTCCGCGGAC
>CAYVVX010000146.1:0-9687 GCA_964455315.1 uncultured Planctomycetales bacterium
TGCCCCGGGAATGGTACGAGAAGTTCCGTGGCGTGACCTTCGGCCCGCCCGACACCTGGCAGGACACGCCCGATCCGCGCATGGATCGGAACACCGATCCGGCCCGGTGGACCGACTACTGGCGGGCCAACCTCGAAGACTTTCAGCGCGTCTACTACGCCATGACCGCCAACCTGGACTGGAACGTCGGCCGGATCCTGCGGGCGCTCGGCAAGGCGGGACTGGAGGGCGACACCATCGTGGTCTTCACCTCCGACCACGGAGAGATGTTCGGCGCCCACGGGCGGGTGTTCAAGATGACCTTCTACGAAGAGGCGGTACGGGTTCCCATGCTCATCCGCTGGCCGAAAGCCGTGATGCCGGGCCTGGTATCCGACGCGTGCATGACCACACCCGACATCATGCCCACCCTGCTCGGCCTGATGCGCCTGCCGGTTCCCCCGCAGGCCGAGGGCATGGACCTCTCGCACCTGGCCAGGGGCACACCCGGCCCGGAGCCCGAATTCGCTTTCCTGCAGGGCATGGGCCACACGTACCTGTGGGAGGATGGCTTTGAATGGCGGGCGATTCGTGACCCGCGCTACACCTACGCGGTCTACCGCAGCGATCGCCGGGAGCTGCTGTTCGACAATCAGGCGGACCCGCACCAGACGACCGACCTGGCGGGCGAACCGCAATCGCGCCCCATCATGGAACGGATGCGAAGCCAGCTCCGCGAGCGCATGCATGAGTTGGGCGATCCGTTCGAGGCCGGTTCGTGGTATCGGGACCACTGGACCAGGAATCGCGTCATCCTGCGCGGCGGACAAGGGGAGTTTCGCCGCGAGCTCGGCCCGAATGTGCCGGTGGACACTACCGCGACAATGCCAACGACGGAATGAGCATGAGCATCCAACCCGGCGGTGTCGACGGCTGATGCGGCGGAATTCAAACTCTCTCAGCGACCGATCCGCAGGTGTTATCGGCCCGTTGAAGACCCGGAGGACGGGTTGATGCGGCGACGGTGATGTTCTCCCACAACTTCACGCCGTCCTTTGCTTTAGACCGGAAACAGGTCGGCCGATCCACGGTGGCTGCAATCATGAAATGCCCGCGGCCGGATCAGATTTCAAATTCGATTGACATTGTCCGGCGGGTTTTTTACCATAGACATCATCTTGTCCGATAGTGTGCTTGAGGGCGCGAGTCAGGCGCTCAGGAAGCACGCTTATGATCTGTGCGGGAGGGCACAGTCGGGCGACCCACGTCTGTTCAGCATGCACCGACCCCGTGATCGCCGCCATGTCCAGCGCGCCCGCTGGTGACTGCTTCTCCCGTAATTCGAGGACAGATTGTTTCGTCACCGACCCGTTGATGGTTGAGGGGAATCTCATGGTTGCTCGTCGATGGTCAACGTCGCACAACATGAGGCTGGGCTTGCTCGCGGTTGGCTGCGCGCTGGCCCTGCTCCATATCGCGCCATCGCCGACCACGCGCGTACTGGCCGCCGATCCGGACGACGGGGCACCGCAATTCCCGGACACCCCCCCGCCGCTCTCGATTGTCGCCGGACCTCAGGCCGCGGATACCTGCGCGGGCGGAACCGTTGAACTCCTGGTCGACGCCAACGGCCCCGAGGGCATCACCTATCATTGGCTACACGACGACCAGCCGATGTCCGACGGCACCCGGATTCAGGAGGCCGACACGCCGCGATTGCGCATCCAGGGTGTGACCGCCGACGACGCGGGAATATACCAGTGCGTGATCTCAGCCGGCGGTCAATCCCTCCACTCCGATCCGGCCACTCTGACCGTCACGCCCATCGCCGACGTGGACTACGATCAGGATTGTGACGTTGACGCTGATGACTTCCGCACCTGGTCGGGCTGCGCGACCGGCCCCAGCGTTCCGGCATTGGGCGCGGACTGCCTCAAGGCCGACCTTGACGGCGACGGCGACGTAGACCAGACCGACTTCGGCCTTTTTCAGATCCACATGACCAGAAGCAGCGGCGACGGGCCGGCCGAGCCGAAGGATCCCGGCATCACCGCGGACGCCGGCGGGCCGTATCACGCCGGACCGGCGGACAAGCTGAACGGCGGATGGACGTTCACCTTCGACGGCTCGGGTTCGACCAGCGATGACACCATCACCTCCTGGCTTTGGGACTTCGGCACCGAGGACTTTGACGGCGGACTCCTGGATTTGAGCCGCTGGGCGATCAACAACGTCTATCAGAACGGTGGATTGATCGGTATCGGCACCAACTCCTGGGGCAGCGCCTACGCGGTGGAAAGGGAGCCGGTGGCACGGGCCGCCGGCGCCTCGTTCCAGGCCAACATCACCGCGCCCGGCGGGTACGTGCGTGTCGGCTTCAAGAGCAATAACGAGAATTACGAGGAGGACGAGTTCGCGCACAGCTTCTACTTCGGGAACGGCAGCCTGCGGGTATACGAAGGCGGAAGCCATCGGGTGACGATAGCTGGCTATGCCGCGGGCCAGGTCTTCGGCATCCGTATCGACCTCAAGCCCACCGCCGGCGCGACTTACCACTATCGCCCGCCGGGGGCGACTGAGTTCCAGCAGGTCTACGATTCCGCTTCAGGCGCCGCCGCCGAGTTCCGCCGCGGATTCACGTCCTACTCCGGCACGGTGGTGATGGACGATTTCGTCGACCTGCGCGGCGGCCAGACCATCGCCCATCGAGTGCCCTACGGCGGCCCCGTCACGCTGACCGTCAAGGACGATCTGGGCGCTTCGGACACGGACACGGTCAACGTCACCATCGACCAGGCGACGCTCATCCCCCAGCCTGGCGGGCCCTACGTGGGCACCGAAGGCAACCGCGCCGACGGCGGGTGGACCTTCCCGCTGGATGCCAGCGCGTCTTCGGGCACCTACACCAAAGTCTACGAGTGGGATCTGGGCACGACCACGTTCGACGGGCGCTGGCTGGATGCCAACCGCTGGGAATGGCAGCAGGCCTGGCAGGACGACCGGATCTGCGTGAGCGGCAGCTCGAGCTGGGGCTCGGGCCGGCTGTTCGCGACCGAGCCGTTGGCCCGCGTGCAGGGCGCCGCCTTCGAGTCGCGGGTCACCGTGCCGTCCACCAGCATGTACGCGATGTGGGGGCTGAAGAACACGGACGGCGGATTCAGTGACAACGACATCATCTACGGGTTCTACTACTCGAGCGGCGGTGCGCTGCAAATCCACGAGAACGGCGTCAACCGGGGGACCATCGGCGGGTTCGCGAGCGGCGAGACGATGGAGCTGCGCATCGTGCTCAAGCCGATCGAAGGCGCGCTCTATTACCTGCGCCGCGCCGGTGAGGCAGATTTCTCGCTGGTCTACGATTCCGTTTACAGCAACGCGGACACGTTCCGACCCGGTGTGACGGTGTATTCGGGCACCCTCTGCATCGACGATCTGCGCGAAGTCTATCGCAGCGACGTACCCCAGCTCGCCCACAAGGTGTACACCGGCGGGCCCGCTCAGCTCACGCTGCGTGATGTGACCGCGGCCAGCGCAACCGCCGACTTCAACATCGCCATCCAGCCTCCGGAGCCGACCGCCGACGCGGGCGGGCCGTATGTCCTCGGCGAGGACACCGCCCAGCCCGGCGGCTTTACGGTGACGCTGGACGGTTCGGGCTCGACCGGCGGCCACGCCCTCACCGAGTATGCCTGGGATTTCGGCGTGGACGGCTTCGGCGGCGCGTCGCTGGTCAATCCGGACCGATACATCGCCAGCGGCTGGGCCTTCGAGGACGACAGGATCATCATTCCCGGAGCCAGCAGTTGGGGCAGCCGGTACGCTTTCCTGCGCACCCCGATCCGCCGGGCCGCGGAAACGACCGTCCAGGCCCGGGTCACCGCCACCGGGTACACACAATGGGGGCTCAAGGATCTCTCCACCAATTACCGCCCCCAGGAGATGGTCTACGCGATCTATTTCCAGAACAACGGCGGCGTGTACATCGAAGAAAACAGCGCCAACCGCGGGCAGGTCGCCTCCTACACGTTCGGCGACGAGTACGACGTCAGGATCGTGCTGCGCAACACAGTGGGCGCGCAGTATTACATCAAACCCGCCGCCGATGCGACCTGGACGCTGCTGTACAGCTCGCTGCACAGCGGGGCGCCCGAGCTTCACGTCGGAGCGACCGTATACGCCGGAACGTTCACCATGGACGATCTGCGCTGGACGTTCTATGGACAGCCGCAGGACGTGCTGGTTCCCGCGGGGCGCGACCTGACCCTGACCGTCACCGACACGCAGGGGCACAAGGCTTCGGATACCGCCTCGATCTCCATCAGCGGCGCGCCGCCGATCGCGAATCCCGGCGGGCCGTACGTGATCAACGAGTCCACGCTGCTGGGCGCCGGTGTTCAGAACATCGCCTTTGACGGGAGTGGTTCCACCGACGACCACGCCATCGTCAGGTATCTCTGGGACTTGGGCGTGGACCCGCTCGACGGCTCGCGCCTGGACCCCTACCTCTGGTCGGTGAACAATGCCAGCCAGGACGATCGCGTCATCGTCACGGGGACGGGAAGCTGGGGCGGAGCCTGGGCGTTCACGGAACAGGTATGGAATCGTGCGGAAGGGATGACCTTCGAGTGCACGGCCACTCCCGCGGGCAACCACGCCATGTACGGCTTCAAGCGGTTGAGCGGCTCGAACAACTATGACCAGATGCAGTACGCCCTGTACTTCGACAATGGAACGCTTCAGGTATACGAGGACGGCTCCAACCGCGGCAACCAGGGCGGGTACGACAAGAGCAAGCCCTACGATATCCGCATCGTGCTCAAGCCGACCCAGGGTGCGACCTACTGGATACGCGAGACCGGGCAGCCGGCGTGGAGGCCGGTGTACGACTCCAACTACGGGAATGCGGCCCAGTTCGTCGGCGGCATGACCGTACACTCAGGATCGTTCGGGCTCGACAATCTCGCCCGGCGGTTCCCTTACAGCATGGTAACGGTGCCGGTGACGCAGGCGGTCACACCGTCGCTGACCGTGTGGGACGCCGCGGGGCGGAGCAGCACGGCGGAGGCGCAAGTCAGTATTCCCGGGCTTCCGCCGATTGCTGACGCGGGCGGCCCCTACGCGGCGCCGCTGGGCTCTTACGCAGTCCTTGATGCTTCGGCATCCACGGATGATTTCGGCATCCGCCTCTACCACTGGGACTTCGGGGATGGCGACACCGGCACGGGTCAGGTTGCACACCACGTCTACACGGTGCCCGGAGTCTACAACGTCACGCTGACCGTGTCCGATGCCGCCGGTCGCAGCGACAGCGACGTCACCCAGGTCGACGTCCGCCCGATGGCGGTGACCGTGCCGTGGGACTATGACCAGGTCAGCGGGCTGGAAGTGCCGCACAACGTCTGGGACGGCCTCAACACGCGGCTCAAGGCAGTGGTATTCACCGACACTCCGGTCGAGGATCTGACCTATACGTGGGTCTTCAGCGACGGCACACCGCCCGAGGAGGGCCCGGTTACCGACAAGCGGGGCATCGAGACCCGGCACATCTACAACGGTGCGCCCGGCTCTCTGTTCACCGCGACCATCACCATTCACGATCCGACCTACGGCGACCTCGTCGATGTCTACCCGGTTCAGATTCACGAGAAGGATCTGACCATCGAAGTCAACGTCGCGATCGAAGAGGGGCTCTGGTACCTGCACAAGAACCAGGCCTCCGACGGCACCTTCCCGTCCTACGGCAGCTACATGGCCGGCTCAACCGCCTCCGCCATCCAGGCCATGCAGATCAACGGGCATCAGCCCACTCGCCCGGTGGTGATCGACCCGCTGGTTGAAGACGTGGTCCGCGGGTTGGAGGCTGTCTTTGCCAATCTCGCGGCAAGACCTGTCAGCGTCCAGGCTTTCGGCGATCCCGACACCAACAGCAACAACCTGGGCATCGAGGTCGTCAGCGACCGCCCGATCTACGAGGGCGGGATGGTCATGGACGCCATCGCCTCCAGCGGCAGCGGAGCGGTCGTTGCCCGCAGCGGCGGAGCCGGCGTCCAGGGGGCGACCTACCGCGAGATCGTCCAGGACATGCTGGACATGTACAACTGGGGGCAGATCGAGACCGACCAGGGCGGCGGCTGGCGCTACGCATGGAACAGCGGCGCCGACAATTCCGCGTCGCAATGGGCGGCCATCGGGTACCTCGGTGCCCTGCAGGCCTACGGACTGGACACCCCCCAGTGGGTCAAGGATCGCAACCTGATATGGCTGGATTACAGCCGTCTTGCGGACGGGCGGTACGGCTACGAGAGCAAGGGATTCTGCTGCGGGTGGTACTCCACCACGCCCTCGGGCTTGATCCAGGTCGCCTGGAACGGCATCCCCAAGACTGATCCGCGCTGGCGCGCGGCCGAGGACTGGTTCGCCAACAACTGGACGTCGTTCCGCAACAGCAACAACGTCTATGCGTACTATGCCTTCGTCAAGGCCATGCGCGTGGCCGTGCCCGCACCGGTGAACGAGTTCCAGGCCAACGGCTTCGACTGGTACCACGATCCCCAGGGGTTGATCCGCTATCTGCTCAACCGCCAGCAGTCCGACGGCGGCTGGAACAGCGAGGGGGACTGGAGTCTCGGGCGCAACTACCACACCGCCTGGAAGGTGATCATCCTCACGCCGACGCTGTTTACCCGCCCGCCGGTGGCGGTCGCCGGGCAGGACATCGTGTGGGCGTTCGACCGCCCGCTGGAGTTCAACGGCTCACGCTCGTACCACACCGACCCGGTCCGCGTGCTCACCCAGTACGAATGGGACTTCGACGGCGACGGCGCCTACGACTACATCGGCGTCAATCCGAACGTCGAGCACACCTTCGTCTTCGATCCCGGCATCACCTACCCACGGACCTACACCGCGCGCCTGCGCGTGACCGACGACATCGGACAGACCGATACCGACACCCGTAACGTCACCATCGCCGAACCGCCGCACGCGCCGTTCGCGGTCATCGGCGGGCCGTACACCGCGTCGGTCGGCATCCCCTTCCGGCCCGACGGCAGCGCTTCCTACGACATCGATCCGACCGACTACATCACCCGCCAGGAGTGGGACTTCGACGGCAGCAACGGCTATGACTTCGACCATCCCGACGCGGTGGTCGAATGCACGCCGGAAGGCTGCCCCCCGGTGACCTGGACCTTCGACCGGCTGGGCACCTTCAACATCGCCCTGCGCGTGTGGGACAACGCCGTCCTGCACCCCGAGGACAAGAAGCTGGCCTCGCAACCCGACTTCACCACCGTCACGGTCGGCGTGAACGATCCGCCGGTCGCCAACGCGGGCGGACCCTACCAGGTGAACGAGTGCGTGCTGCTGACCCTTGATGGCTCAGGCTCTTCGGATCCCAACGGAAATCCGCTGACCTACGCATGGGATCTCGACGAGGACGGGGAGTTCGATGACTCGACCAGCCCCGCGCCGGGGTTCACCTGGGCCGCGGACGGCGTCTACACCGTCGCCCTGATCGTCTCCGACGGCGCGCTGCCCAGTCCGCCCGCCACGGCGACCGTGACCGTGCGCGACACCGTCCCGACCATCACGCTCAGCGGTCCGCCCGCGCTGGCCGTGGGCGAGGCCGGGACGTTCACCGCCGAGGCCAGTTCGCCCTGCGACACGATCACCGCCATCGACTGGGATTGGGACTACGACGGCGTCACCTTCAATCCCACCGGCGAGCTCGGTCCGGTGCAGGAACACCAGTACGACACCCAGGGCGGCTACATGATCGCCGCCCGCGTGACCGACGAGGACGGCTCGACCGCGCTGGCCACCCAGGAGATCGAGGTCACCCCCCTCGGCGGGCCGCGCGTGCCGGCCGGCGACCGTATCCAGATCGTGGTCGGGCGGCGCAGCTACGACGCCAAACGCAAGATCCACATGGCCCGCTTCCGGCTGGTCAGCGCCGACGACACACCGATCACCAAGCCGATCGCCCTGGCTTTCGTGTCCATCACGCCGTCCACCGTGACCCTGCTCAACCCCGACGGCACCGTGCCGCACCCGAGCAACCCGAATGCCACCGTGCCCTACGTCGCATTCGATGACGTGATCGACGGCGACACGCTCGATCCCGGCCAGAGCAGTGCCGAGAAGATCATCGTTTTCGGCAGCCCGAACAGCGCCGCGTTCACCTTCGACGCCCAGGCCTACCTGTTCAACACTCCGCCGCGGATCGTCTCCACGCCGGTGACGGCCGCATCGGAAGGCAAGCGATATCGCTACCTGGTGCAGGCAGTCGATGACGACGGCGATCCCATCCGGTTCGCCCTGCACGGCACCGGCGGCGGACCCGTTCCACAGGGTATGACCATCGGCCCGGTTTCGGGTGTGATCGACTGGCTGCCCGGCCAACAGGACGGCGGCCCGCACCCGGTGACGGTCGTGGCCGATGACGGCCTGCCCGGCGGTGAAGGCGAGCAGGCCTTCACCATCGAAGTCTCCGATGTCAATGTGCCGCCGGTCATCACCTCGGCCCCACCGGCCACCGCGCGGGCGGGAGAACCGTACCTCTACGCCGTCCAGGCGAGTGACCCCGACGGCGACCCGCTGACCTATGCGCTGGATCAGGGTCCGGCGGGGATGAGCATCGACGCGGGCAATGGCGAGGTCAGCTGGCTGCCCTCGGCTCCCGGTGCGCACGATGTGACCATCCTGGTCAACGATGGGCAGGGCCACGAAGTCCGGCAGGACTACGTTCTCACCGTCATCGCCTGCGCCCAGCCGCCGGTGATCACCTCCACGCCTCCGGCGACGGCCACCGAAGGGCAGCCGTACACCTACGTCGTGCAGGCTGACATGCCCGCGGGCACAACCGCGACCTACCAGCTCGCAGTCGCTCCTGCGGGCATGAACATCGACGCCGCCGGGAACGTTTCCTGGACGCCGTCCTACCAGCAGGCCGGTTCGCGCACGGTCAAGATCGCGGTCCTGGCCGGTGACTCGAGCTGCAAGGCCGAGCAGATCTTCCAGGTCGAGGTCGCCAACGCGAACGCCGCACCGGCGTTCGTGTCCACCCCGGTGATGGAAGCGGCCGAGGGCGTGCTGTACGTCTACAACGCGGGCGCGGAAGATCCCGACGGTGACCCGGTCAACTACGCCCTGGGGCAGCATCCCGCGGGCATGGTCATCCAGCCGCTGGTTGGACGCATCGAGTGGACACCGCCGCAGACCGCCGCCGGCAACAGCCCGTACACCGTGGACGTGCAGGCCCGCGATCCGTCAGGCCTGGCGGCGACGCAGACCTTCCAACTGACCGTGGCGGCCAGCGACCTGGCCCCGCAGATCACCTCCAACCCCAACTACAGCGCGATCGAGGCGGCGCTGTACAGCTATAACGTCGAAGCGGTCGATCCCGACGATGATCCGCTGACCTATGCCCTGGAAGTCAACCCGCCGGGCATGACCATCGATCCAGCCACCGGCCTGATCCGGTGGACGCCCGGCCAGCAGGCGGCCAGGCACAACCCCTACCCCGTGCAAGTCGCGGTGCGCGACCCCGCCGGCCATGTCGCCAAGCAGAGCTTCGAGATCTACGTCCGACTGACCAATGTGCCGCCGGTGATCACGTCGGAGCCGGTCACCGAGGCAGTCGAGGGCGCCGTCTACTTCTACAAGGCCAACGCCACCGACGATGACGGCGACACGTTGACCTGGTCG
>CAYVVX010000147.1:0-4065 GCA_964455315.1 uncultured Planctomycetales bacterium
GGGATCGGTGCAGTCGCCGTCGGGCGAGAGCACGGTGCCGGCGCCGTAGGTGTCCCCGTCGGTGTCGACGTAGCAGGTCACCGTGTCGGCGCCGTTGCAGTCCTCGTCGATGGAGTTGTCGGGGATCTCGGTCGCCCCGGGGTTGATGCCGTTGTTGTTATCGTCGCAGTCGCCGCCCTGGGCCGCGTAGCCGGATGGCAGGCTGCACGCGCAGACGGTCACGGAGTCATTGCCGTAGGTGTCGCTGTCGTTGTCCTGGTAGTAGGTCGTGCAGCCGGTGGCACCATCCTCGTCGATGTCGCCGTCGCAGTCGTCGTCCACGCCGTTGCAGGCCTCGGTCGCGGCGGGACTGATCGCGATGTCGGCATCGTCGCAATCATCATCGTTGGTCGATTCGCCGGTATCGGCGCAGTCCAGGTCGACCGAGCCGATCACTACGGTGGAACCGTAGCCATCGTTGTCGCTGTCCTGGTAGCAGTCGTCGCCGCCGTCGCAGTCCTGGTCGATGCCGTCCGCGGGCGTCTCCGCCGCGCCGGGATAAATCGCGGCGTTGTTGTCGTTGCAGTCGTCGCTGTTGGTGGCATCGTTCGCGTCGGCGGATTCCAGGTCCGCCGAGCTGATCACAACCGCGGAGCCGTAGTCGTCGTCGTCCAGGTCCTGGTAGCAGGAATCGCCCCCGTCGCAGTCCTGGTCCACGCCGTCGTTGACCACTTCCGTCGCGCCGGGGTAGATGCTGTCGTCGTTGTCGTTGCAGTCGACGCCGCAGGGGGAGCCGTCGTTGTCCGCATCGGTCAACGCGAGGGCCGCGTTGCTGGAAGTGGTCGAGCCGCAGCCGCTGGTCACGACGCAGTTGTAATTGCTGGCCGCGTCGCCCGGGGCCACAGGGTTGATCGTCAGCGTGGCCGAAGTGGCACCGGAGATGTTGCCGCCGTTGGTGAGATTGGTCGTCCCCTTGCGCCACTGATACGATAGGACGCCGGCGTAGCTTCCGGGCGTCGGCGTCACGCTGAACGCCGCACTGGCACCCTGGCACACCGCCTGGCTGGCCGGCGTGGGGCCGGTGACCACCGGGTTGGTCGGCGGCGAGTCGGTGTTGTCGACGATACTGACATCGTCCATGTTGAAGTTCTGGTTCCAGCAACACCCGCCGGTACTGACAAAGGAGCCGAATCCGATGATGGTCAGTTTGTTGGAGCTGGCGACCACCGCACCGGTGCGCTGGACGTAGGTCCCGCAGTTGGAGGGCGTCCCGTTGGTAACATCCGCACCGAGTTGCGTCGAGCTATAAGCCCCCGAGTTGACGTTGGCCGCGGAAATACCGGTTGCATCGCCCTGGTGGACGCGAAGTTCGAACTTGTCGTCCCCTAACGTTCCGTTGCCGCCGACATCACTGTTCGCGATCTTGGCCCACGCCGAAATCGTGTAGGTATTGCCGGGGACAACGTCGACGACCTGGTAGTAGATGGCCTGGGCGCTGCCGTTGAAGTTGGTGATCCCGGCGGTGGCGTGCCCGCTGCCGCTGTGGTGCCCTCCGCAGAACCCGTCCTCATTGATACCCGAGGTTTTATTGTATCCCCAGCCCGTGGTGCCGGTTTCAAACCCGGGGTTCGTGATGGTCACCGGGCAGGGTGTGCCTGAAGTCGTTCCGTTGGTCCCGGCACCGAAGCTCGAAATGCAGCTTCCGGTGGCATCGGTGGCAGCCGCCTCGCTGAAGGTGTACATGGTCCCCGGGATCAAACCCGTCACGGTCTTGGTGCCCCAGGTCGCCTTTTGCTGCCAGACAGCGGAGGCGCCGACACTTCCGTTCGCTTGCACGTATTGATTCGTGAACGCACCGCCGTTGATCCGGAAGGCGAAGTACGTGGTGCCCGAGTCACCCGCGTTGTTGGCGACGTTGAGCGTGGTCGTTGTCGGGCTGGAAACAACGGGAGCACCTGGGGTGGTCGGAGGGGAGCACGGATCAGGACCCACCAGGCTCACGCTGTCAAACGAGGTGTCGATGCTCCCGCCCGATTGGCCCACCTTGAGCACGATATAACGAATCTGGATGCCCGAGCCGGTGCAGTTGTACGTCGTCGTGCTCGTGATGCGGGCGGCCGAAAACGCGGAGTTCCAGCTTCCGTTCGTACAGTTCTGATCCTTGACCATGAGCGTCTGGCCGGAGCCGTAGTCGCTGCCGTTCACCGGCGCGCTCGTGCCGATGATGACCTCAGCCCAGTTGCAGCTATTTCCAGACCCTCTGAAAAAGCCACTCAGCGTATAGCTCGAGCCACCGACCAGTGTGATCTGTTGATATACGCCTCCTGCGAAACCGCTGGCGGTGTGGTAACGAAGACAGGGGCTCGATCCACCGCTGGGAACTTGACTAGAGCTGTTGAAGTCTCGCGTGACAGAACCTCGGTCGGTCCAGTTTGTCCAGTCGGTGGCAGATCCGAAGCCGCCGTTCGAGATCCGCTCCCCGCCAAACGCGGGCACCGCCAGCAGCAGCGCAGCCAGCGCGGGCAGGATCACCCGGCACGGGACTCGGTTCATGGAGCGCATCGAACTCGACATGGTGCGGTGTGCAGTAATGGCGCGCATGGGACTTCCTTTCCTGTCAGGCGTTGCCTCGAATTGAATTCTCTCTCCGCGCGCTCAAGCCATCAAAGGCCGAGCTTGTCTACCTGATCTGACGTGATACACGGAGATGGGGAAACGGAGATTCCGCTCCTCTCTCCTCTGATGAAGTCCGAGTGTATATCCTCAATCACTCGGATGTCAAGAACATTTTTCCCATTTCGGCCACTGATCCTTGGCTCAAGCCACGCTTTTCCCCACAATGCCGTCTGCCTCACCGGCGTGTTCTGCCTGGAGGTTGCCATCTGGAGGTTGAAATGAGCCGAAACCGAATACCCCACCAACCCCGCGGGCTGAATCGCCTGTGCTTCGCCGCCCTCATGGGTTTCGTGGCCTGGCTCGCCGGGGCTGCCCCCGCCCAGATGCTTATTACCGGGCGTGTTCGCCTGCCGCGAACGCCCGGATCTGAGGATCTCTTCCCCTGCTCGACCATCGTCGCCTTCGCCACCCCCGACGGCCCCGGGCGGCAATCCGTCGCTGCCCGCACCTGGGAAACCGAGCCGGCCGGGTGGTACCGGCTGACCGCACCAGCGGGGCACTACACCTTTACCTATCTGTCCCCGTCCCACTTCATGCGGCCGGTCGTCCTGACCAACCAGGTGTTCGATCGGCGGGTCTGGGAGCCGGAGGACGCCGGGCTCGGCCCGCTGGAGATCGTCCGCCATATCCGCCCGCGCGCGGACTATGCCGTTCTTGCCGAGCGGGCCTGGGATCCCCACGCGTCGCGTGGCTACTACCAGACCTTCACGGCCACCTCGACCTCCGTGACCTCCATCGGCTTCAAGCTGGCCCACGACGGCGTTGACGGCGAGGGCCCCGGCAGCCAGACCCTGCTGGCCAGCATTCACCAGGTCGCCGGCGCCGATCCTGTCTCGTGGCCGCGGATCGGCCCCGAGGTTCCCGTGCTCGACGTGAACGCCGGCGGCGGGTTGAGCATCATCCACTCCGCCGGATGGAACTCCGGCGAGGTGCCGCTTGTGCCGGGCCGGACCTATGCAGTGCAACTGCGTCCCAAGGATCCCGGGGGCGTGTTCCAGTGTTTCTGGAGTGACGACGTGGTCCCGGTGGGGGAGTGCTACCGCATCGACGCGGACGGCGCCCCCGCGCCCACCGGCAAGGACATGTGGCTGTACGTCTGTGGCGACGGCGACGGGCTCCTGCTCCCCTACAACAAGCGGGTGCATAAGGAGTGGCACAGCCTGACCAGGTTCGGCCCGAAATGGTCTCAGACTTACGTGAGCCAGGGACGTGGTCTGGCGGCGGTCGTGCTCTACGCCGCGGTGGCCACCTCTCAGCCGCCGCTGCCGCGACAGCAGGCCACCGTGCGGCTCCGGCGGGGCGGTCCCGACGGTCCAACGGTGGGGATCGAGAAGGTGGCCGTTGGTCAGCCCACCGCCACGGCCGAGTCCGGCAACCTGGTGGTGGCGTTTGCCCCCGGCGAGGTGATCT
>CAYVVX010000147.1:4075-8863 GCA_964455315.1 uncultured Planctomycetales bacterium
ATGATGCCGTTGTTCATCAGCACGCCGGTGGCAGGCGAGGTGATCTTGGAGCCGGGCGAGAGCTACGCCGTCGAGTTCGAGGCCTTCGGCCGGCACAACGGCTTCAACCCGGTCATGAAGCAGCCGCTGGACCCCTGCGAGCAGGGCAGCGCCTTCTTCGCCGGGCGCGAGCGCATGGACTACGACCTGGACATGGTGGTGGTCGAGTATGCCCGGGCCGGCGGCGACTGGTCCGCCGCGACCACGGGGGAGAATCTGCTGGTCAACGGCGACCTGCAAGACGGCGAGATGTCCGCGGAGGATCCCGAAGCCGGCGGCCCCGCGGCGTGGACCCGCTTCAGCCTCGACCCCGGCACCGCGTTCTGGTACCTCCCGGAGGCTCCCGGAAGCAGGGATCGCATCGCCCGCGTGGTCGGCGGCTCGGTCAGCGGCAAGACCGTGGACGGCGGATACGTCCAGCGGATCGACGGCCTGGGCCGCGTCGAAACCTTTCGCCTGACCGGCCAGGTCCGCTGCTCACATATCGTTGATGACCAGCACCAGGTACTGATCGGCTGCGACCCCACCGGCCAGACCGACGATCCCCGCGCCGGGACCATCCGCTGGCAGCCGCTGCCCGACGCGGAACGGGTATGGCAGTCCTTCACCACGCCCCCCGTGCGTCCCGTCGATGGCTCGATCAGCGTCTGGCTCCGGGCCCGGACCACCACCGTGAACGGCCATCCCTTCGAAGCGGACTTCAACAACCTCGCCCTCCGCCGGACGGCAATCTCCCCGCCCGTCGCGCCGTAGAGCCCGTGTTCTAAGCCCCCGAAGCTCTCAAGGCTCTTCCGTGGCCAGTATCGGCCGAACCGCGACGGCGCGCGACTGAAACCGGTGTATCCGCCTCACTTCACCATCAGGTAATCCAGCCCCCACATGTATTCCTTCTTGGCCTTGTCATTGGCCCCCACGATCTCCACCGTCAGCGTGTTCGCTCCCTTCTTCAGGTCGAACGCGCCCAGGTCAATCTCGTCGGTCAGCACCACGCCGCCGTTGTACAGGTCGAACACCTTCCCGGCCTTCTGGCCGTTGATGGACAACTGCACCTGCGCGTAGTCGACCGCCTTGGTCATGCGCACGATGACGTGTTTGCTGCCCGCCTCCGGCGACACGAACCCCAGCACCAGCTTGTCGCCCGGCTTGCCCTGGGTCCAGTACACCTGCGTCTCGCCGCTGTAGCGGTCGCCGAGCTCCTGCGGGCCGACGCTGCCGGCCTTCTCGATGACCTCCATCGCCTCGCCCTCGATGGCCCCGGCCACCCGGCGGACCTTGTAGGGCGCGATCGGCTCGAACTGCACGTCTTCGCGGGTGATCGGCTTGAAGAAGTCGCTGCCGCCGGGTTTCGCGTACCAGTAGTTCACCGCCGCCCGGTCGGTTTTGGCCTTCTCGTCCCAGTGCCAGTTTTCGATGTCGAAGTGGAACGTGCTTTCGAAGGGGATGTCGTCGATCACGTGGAACCGGTTCACGCTGGTGTTGCCGTAGTTGCCCGGGCCCTCGCAGCGCGGCTGGTTGTGGTAGGCGTGCACGAATCGTGCCGGGCTGCACCAGGCATAGCCGTAGTAATCTTCGGTGCCGGTGCCGAAGTGGCTGGGGAACTTCTCGCCGTCGACGTAGATCTTCTCGTCGCCCTCACCCCACCAGCCGCGGACATTGTTGACCAGGTGGAACGCGCCGCCCACGAAACGCCCCTGCCCGGAACACTTCAGGTGCGTCCAGTCGGTGAACGGCCGGGTCGGCACGTCGCGCTCGATCCGCCAGCCGGCGTTGAAGTGCATCGAGCGATCCGTCCACGTCCACGGCATCACCGCCACCGCGCCTTCCACGTTCACGGCCGCACCGCTCATGTTCTTCACCCGGATCTTCGCATCGCTCTTGAACGGCATCCACCAGTGGCACCACATGTCCTGCGGCTTGCCGTCGGTGATGCCCAGCGGCAGCGACGCGTAGGGGATCAGCCCCGGCGCGGTCCCGAAGAAATCGCCGATGGGCGCTTCCACCGTCTGCTCGCCGTCGAAGGTCATGTACAGCACCACGCCCCGCGCCGCCTTGGCCATGTCCGCGGCCTTCAGGTGCACCAGGAAACCGCAGATCGCCTTGGAGCCGTCCATGGTCCACAGCTCGGCCTCGTCGCCGTCGGCCAGCTTCACGTCGAACGGCTTCTTGGTCCGCTCGGCCGGCGGCCCGCCGCCCTTGCGCGTGTCGGCCAGCCGCCCGGCGATCCCGGCGATCTTCGCGGCATGTTTCTGGATGTCATCCGCGCGAAGGCTGTTCACCGTGGTGCCCGCTTCGTAGGTGCGGTAGTTGACGTGGTAGTAGAACCCGCCCTTGTCGCTGGTCACCTTGCAGTGCTTGGCGTAGGGGATGGGCAGGTAGAGGTTCCAGCCCTTGCTGCGCTCGCCGGAGATGGGCTCGGGAAGGTACTCGGCCTTGCCGCCCATCAGCCGGGTCATCTCCTCGGTGATCACCGGCGTATCCGCCCCGTCGAGGTAGACGCGCAGCACGCCCTGCGGGTTGGCCGACCAGATCCGCACGATCGCGCCGGGACCGTCAGCGTCCATCATGACGTGTTCCTTGCGCCCGTCGCGATCCTCCACGCGGAGGTAGTGCCCCGCGTCGCCGTTGGCGAACCAGCCGTCGTGGTCGTCGGGAGTCTTGGAGCGGCGCTCGTAGCTCGAGAACTGCTTGCACGTGTAATAGGGGGTGGGGAACTCGGCCAGCCGCTTCAGATCGACAAGCTGATCGAGCAGATCATCGAAAGTCACCGCGTCGGCCGCGGCCACGGGCTTCGCCGCGACGGCCAGCAGCAGGGCGGTCAGGCCGCAAACGGCGGCGGGGCGGAAGGTACGCTTGATGCTCATGGATGGCTCCTCTGGTGAAAAACCCTCTGTTACCGCGGGCATGCCGGATCGCCGCGGGCCGCCGGGCGAAGACCGATCGGGCGACGGCGAACATCCGGTGGCTGTCATTGTGCGCAGAGCGGTGGATTTGGCAAGCCGGGTGGACCGGCCCGGGCAATGGCCTATAGCGCCTTTTCCGGTTCCGCCCTCACATCACCCGCGCCCACAGCGCCTTCAGGTAGCTGCTCTCCGGGCAGTGGCTCATCACCGGATGATCCGGCGACGCCCCGGTCAGGTCGACATACTGCAACTGCCGCCGCAGGCGCGTCGCCGCCGCCGCGACCGTCCGCACGAAATCGGTCTGGCCCAGGAGCCCCGAGCACGAGCAGGTCAGCAGCAGGCCGCCCGGCTTGACCACCGACATCCCCAGCGTGTTCAGATCGTAATACTTCCGCGCCCCATCCTCGTACTCCTCGCGCGATCCGATGAACTTCGACGGATCCAGCACCACCACGTCGTAGGTCCGCCCGTTGGACTGCATCTGCCGCAGGTAGCTGAACGCGTCGGCATGAACGTGCTGGATCCGGGCGTTGTTCAGGTTGGCGTTGTGCGTCGCCATCTCGATCGCTTTCTCGTCGAGATCGACGCCGGTCACGTTCGCGGCGCCGCCCAGTGCCTTGGCATACACCCCGAACCCGCCGCTGTAGCAGCACACGTCGAGCACGTCCGCGCCGCCGCACAGTTTCGCCAGCCGCAGCCGGTTGTCCCGCTGGTCGCAGAAGAACCCCGTCTTGTGCCCCGAGCGCATGTCCACCCGGAACCGCAGCCCGTGCTCCTGCACCACCACCGTGTCCCCGCGCCGCCGGGCCGGCCGATCCCCCGCCTTCTCGCCCGGCGCCTCGCCATCCGCCTCCGCCTCCTCGGCGATGTGAAACCCCTCGATCCGTTCGATCCGCTCGTCCGCCCGGACCACGAACCGCTCCGCGCCGGTCAGTTCCCCCAGCAGTCGCCGGAACATCGCCAGCCGCCGAAACACCCCCAGCGAAAACACCTCGATCGCCACGCATTCCGCGTACCGCTCCGCGATCAGCCCGCTGAGCCCGTCCCCCTCCGCGTGAACCAGCCGATAAACGTTCGTCGCCGCATCCGCTGGGATCAGTCGCCGCCGCCACGCAATCGCATCGGCCAACTTCTGACGAAAAAACGTCTCACCGACCGCCTCCTTCCCGTACGATAACATGCGCAAGCCGATCTGCGACCGGGCATGGTAAAATGCGTGGCCGAAGTGCTGGCCTGCCCGGTCGTAAACTGCTACGATATCGCCTGAAGCGGCAGTGGGATCGACCTCGGCCAGCATCCTCTGAAACACGAACGGATGGGCGGTACCGGACCGCAACCGGACCCAGGGATACGGGTAGGTGTGATCGGGCGGAGCCAGGGACGGCGTTTGCCGCTGGGATGGGCGGTTCATGGCCCCATCATTGGGGACGTGGGTCAGGGATTCAAGTCGCGAGGCTCGGGTGGTACCCATTGCCTGTTCCATGTTCGTCTTCCGTCAGCTCCTGGGCAGGGATGGGCTCATCCAGCGCCTCGACCAGGTGCTGCCCCAGGTCGAGGCCGCCGGCTTCACCGGCGTGCAGCATTTCCTCGATTGCGTCTCCACCCCCCAGGCCGCCGACGCCTATGGCGCCGCCCTGGCGAAATGCCGTCTGCTGCCCGCCGGCCTGTTCGCCTCCGGCCCGCTCCACGATCCCGAGCTGGCCAGGCCCTTCGAGGAGTCGCTGCTCGACGCCCTGGGCGTCGCCATGCAGCATATCAACCTCCGCTCCATCACCCTCGGCATCGAACCCCGCAAGGACAAGGCCCGCAAGACCGACGCCCAGCTCGAGTGCCAGGCCGCCAGCCTCGT
>CAYVVX010000147.1:8873-9633 GCA_964455315.1 uncultured Planctomycetales bacterium
GTCCGCCTCAGCGAGAGTCTCGCTCATGAGGGCATCCGGCTCCTGGCCCACTTCAGCTCCACCGAGCTCGCCGAAAACGCCCGCGAGTTCAAGCGCATGATGCGGCTGGTGCCCGGCCGGGCCATGGGCGTCTGCTTCGACGCGGACAGCGTGTTCCGCGCGGGCATCCTGCCCATCGATCTGCTCGATCCCTTCGCCCCGCGCATGCAGGAGACCCACCTGCGCAGCAGCCGCGGCGGGGTCTGGGACGAAGCCCTGGGCGACGGCGACGTCCGCCTGGACGACCTGATGGAGCTGCTCGAGGACTACGACTTCAAGGGCTGGCACGTGGTCGAGCTCATGCGCGAAGCCAGGACCCCCAAGTCCCTCAAGATCCCCGAGGCCCTCCGCCTGAGCCTCACCTATGCCAAGGCCCTCATCCTCACCGCCCGCGGCATCGCCAAGGCACCGGAGCGGGCCTTCGACTGATCGGCCATGGCGCCCGGGTGGTGTGGCACCGGTGTCCCGCCGGTGATCCAGATCCGTCATGGCGTGGCACCGGCGTCCCGTCGGTGATCTTGATCCGTGATGGTGTGGCACCATCACCCCGCCGGTGATCCGTGTGCCGGCTTGTCCCGCCGGTCTCCCCTGGGGCGACCGCTTGCCGGAGGATTCCCATGGACCTTCCCACCCTGACCGCCTTCTTCATGTGGTGCACGATCCTGAACGGCGGCCTGTTCCTGCTCTGGACGTTTATGCTGATGACCGAGCCCGACCTGGT
>CAYVVX010000148.1:0-4638 GCA_964455315.1 uncultured Planctomycetales bacterium
CGACATCAGCCAGGAACCTCAGCACATCCGTGAGCTCTATGGCCCGGGCACGCAGGCCCGCCAGATCCTCATCGCCCGGCGGCTCGTCGAGCGGGGCGTGCGCTTCGTGCAGGTCTGGCACGGGTCCGGCCAACCCTGGGACAACCACGACGATATCGAGGCGAATCATCGCCGTCTGGCCGGCGAATGCGATCGGGCCATCGCCGCGTTGCTCAAGGATCTCAAGCAGCGCGGCATGCTCGACGACACCCTGGTCATCTGGGGCGGCGAGTTCGGCCGGACCAGCTACACCCAGGGCAAGTACCGCCCCGAGAACTACGGTCGCGACCACCATCCGCGCTGCTTCACCGTCTGGATGGCCGGCGGCGGCGTCCGCGCGGGCACCACCTACGGGCAGACCGACGACTACGGCTACAACATCGCCGACGCCGACGGCAACAAGATCGACCCCAGCAAGGACAAGTTCACGCCCGGCGCCGTCCACGTCTACGATCTCCAGGCGACCATGCTCCACCTGCTGGGCATCGACCACACCCGGCTGACCTTCCCCTTCCAGGGCCGCCACTTCCGGCTGACCGACGTCCACGGCCACGTGGTCGAGGATCTCTGCTCGTAAGCATCACCCGTGGTGGGAAATGGGTGGCACGGTCAACGGTACTCCGTTGGCCGTGGTGAATCGCTGGGTAAGCGCCCCACCGGGACGGTCGAGCCCGAACCCACACGCTGCCTGATGCTTGTCCCCCCGTTACTCCCCGCTTACCCTACCGCCCTCGGCATCCAGGGAGACCGCAATATGAACATGCTGCCCACGAATCATTGCATCGCATCCCGACGAATCACCATCGCCTGCCCGGCGGTCGCGCTGGCCGCGCTGGCCGGCTGCGCCTCGGCGCCGCGGGCGTCTCTGACCGCCGATGACTACCTGGACAAGTGTCGCGGCGCCCTCGCCGGACAGATCATCGGCGTCTCCTACGGCGCCCCCTATGAGTTCAACTACGTCGGCAAGATCCAGGACGACCCCATCCGCCCCTGGAAGCCGGAATTCATAGAGAACGGCTTCTCCCAGGACGACCTTTACGTCGAGGTCACCTGGCTCAAGGCCCTCCAGAAACACGGGCTCGACGTCACCTATGCTCAGGCCGGCAGGGCCTTCGCCGACACCGAGTACGGTCTGGCCCATGCCAACAACACCGGCCGCGAGAATGTCCGCGCCGGCATCGACCCACCCCTGTCCGGCCATCCCAAAAACACCCGCCATGCCGACGACATCGACTTCCAGATCGAAGCGGACGTGCTGGGCATGATCTGCCCCGGGCTGCCGCGGGAGTCCAACCGGCTCTGCGACGTCTTCGGCCACATCATGAACTACGGCGACGGCGTTTACGGCGGCATGTTCGTCGCGGGCATGTACGCGGCCGCGTATTTTGAGAACGCGGACGTGGAGAAGGTCGTCCATGCCGGGCTGGCCTGCATCCCCGAGAAGTCACTCTATCACCAGTGCATCAGCGACACCATCCGCTGGTATCACGAAAACCCGGACAACTGGAAGGCCACCTGGCGGCTGCTGGAGGACAAGTGGCAGGACGACATGGACTGCGTCCCCGGCAAGAAGTTCAACATCGACGCCAGGATCAACGGCGCCTACATCGTGGTCGGGCTGCTCTATGGCCGCGGCGATCTGGCCAGGACGCTCGAAATTGCCACCCTCTGCGGGCAGGACAGCGACTGCAACCCCTCCAATGCCGCCGGCGTGCTCGGCTGCATGAAGGGGTTCCGCGGCCTGCCTGCTGAGTATACCGCCGGGTTCCCGGCGCTGGCCGCGAAGACCTTCGCCAACAGCGACCTCACCTTCGATGGCATGATCGCCGGCTGCAAGCCGCTCGCCGAGGCGGTGATCCGCCGGGCCGGCGGCGAAGTCACGACCACCGCCTACCAGATCCCGCTGCGGACGCCTGAGCCCGCCCCGCTGGAGCAGTGGGAGAACCAGCAGGAGCTGCTGGGCATCGCCGTCACCCAGGTCGAAGTGAACCGCTGGGACAGGCGGTTTCGCATCCGCGCCTGCGGGTTCGACCTCGGCCCCGGCCACATCCCCTTCTTCGCGGACCAGCAGAACGTCCTGCTGATCGTGCCGGTCGACGAGAACACCCCCGCGGTCATGGAGGCCCGCTTCCAGGTCCCGAAGGAACTCGCGGGACCGCAGCCCGTCCTGCACCTGCCGATCTCCTCCTTCGGCACCGACGGCGACTGGGTCGGAGACTTCCGCCTCAAGGTCTTCGCCGACGATCAGCCAATCCTGGACAAGGTGATCTGCACCTATGGGAAGTTCACCATCGAGCAGATCCCCCTGCCCGACGTCAAAGCCGGCAAGCCCGTCGACCTCCGCATCGAAGCCCACCAGAACGAGAAGTTCCACTGGGAGCGGGCCTACTTCGGGCAGATGGAGATCAAGTAAGAGTGATGAGTGATGAGGAAGAACCAGGAGTGCGGCGACTCGATTGCCGCACTGCTTACTCATCACTCATCACTCAGAACTCATCACTTCTATAACGGCAGTCTCACCGGCCCCGCCGGCGCGAACTTCGTCAACTGGCTCCGCTCCACGTCCAGCCCCCAGCCCAGCCCGGACAGCGTCGTGCATTTCCCGCCGCAGCCGAACTGCACCGGCGGGTCGGCCACGTCGCCGGTGATCAGGAATCGCCCGTAGCTGCCCTCGGCAAACAGGATGTTCGGCACGTACTCGATGAACCGCCGCCCCACGGCCGAGAGAATGCTCGTCTCCCCCACCATGCAGCCAAGCTGGTAGCGGATACCCCGCCGCCGGGCGAACCCCGCCAGCCGCAGCGCTGCCAGGAACCCGCCGTTCTTGCTGATGCGGATGTTGAACACGTCCGCCACGCCGAGCTGATGCAGCCGTTCCGCATCGGCCATGGTCACCAGCGACTCGTCATGCAGCAGCGCCGTGGCCACGGCCTTCTTCAGGTCGGGAAGCTGGTGATCGAACTCCTTGGGCAGCGGCTGCTCCACGCACTGGATGACCTCATCCTTCACCAGGGTCAGCCGCTCGATGGCCTGCGCGAGCGTCCAGCCGCCGTTGGCGTCCAGCCGCAGGGACAGCTTGCCCTGCAAACCCTTGCCCAGGTAGTCCGCCACCGCCCGGACCCGTTCGACGTCGCCCTCGAACCCGACCTTGAGCTTGAAGTCGCGCAGCCCGAACCAGCGCATCTTGCGCAGCGATTTGCGCAGCCTGGACGGTTCGTCCGCGGAAAGCACGCCGCTGTAGGTCACCTGCCCCAGGCTGCCCGGCGGCCCGAACCCGGGCAGACCCAGCCAGCCCACCGCCTCGCTCAGCGGGCGCTTGAAGTGCTGGCTGTAGGCGTCCAGCAACGCCAGCTCCAGCCCGCAGCGGGCCGCGGCGATGATCCGTCCCTCCTCGTCCTTGTCAGGGAGGGCGTCGATCCGCTCCAGCACCTCCGCGAAGGATTCCGGGCGAACGGTGAGCAGCTCGGGCACCAGCGTCTCGGCCACCGCGGCGACGGCCGACTCGACGGTCTCGCCGGAGACGTACGGCCGCGGGAGGGTCTCGCCGTAGCCCAGCGTCCCATCGGCCAGCTCGACCTCGACGACAAGGGGGTCGGCCGTCTCGCGAACCTTGGCGGCATGCTTGAACGGCTTCCGCAGCGGGATGGCCAGCGGATACAGGGTGACACAGGCGACCTGGGATCGATTCATGGTGCGCGATGGTAGAGGCAACCGGCAGGCGGCGCCAAACAGGACGGAGCCCATGGCAGGACGGGACAGGCGCCTCACACGTCGCCGAATTCGCCGCCACCCCGCGTGCCCGGCTCGCGGCCGGTCTTCTCCTGCTACGCGGGGGCAGGTGAGGTGGTATTCGCTCCCCCGGCAAGGTAACTTACCGCTCCCGTCGTGCCGGTCGGTGGAAGGATTTCGGAGCGAACCGCTTGCCTGAGCCAGCGCCGCTATCATACGCACCGGGTTCGGACGCCAAGGCCATCCCGCCATTGCCGCCCGGCTTCCGGATGCGCCGCGGGCGTAACTGGTTCTTCCTCGGTCTGCTCTACGCCGCCTACTACCTCTGCCGCTACAACCTGGGCATCGTGAGCCCTGAGCTCAAGGCTGAGTTTCAGCTCAACAACGAGCAGTACGGGGCCATCAACACCGCCCGTGACGGCGGGTATGCGGTCGGGCAGCTCATCAACGGGCTGTTCGCCGACGGGCTGGGCGGCAAGCAGGCCATGGCGGCCGGGGCCATTGGCACGGTCGTGATGAATCTGCTGTTCGGCTACACCTCCACCACCGCGATCACGTGGATGATCACCGCATTCGTGATCATACGCCTGTTCGACGGATACTTGCAGGCATTCGGCGCGCCGGGCATGGTGAAGATCAACACCTCCTGGTTTCAGCGGCGCGAGCGAGGGCGCTTCGCGGGCATCTTCGGCGGCATGATTCAACTCGGTGCCATCGGCGTCGGCCAGTTGGGAAAGTATCTCCTTCTGGGATTCAGCATTCCGCTTGTCGGCCTGGTGGTGGCCAGGCAGGGCTGGCGATCGATGTTCGTGGTGCCGCCGCTCATTCTGCTGGGCGTGCTGATCCTGATGTGGCTGAATGTGAAGAATC
>CAYVVX010000148.1:4648-9603 GCA_964455315.1 uncultured Planctomycetales bacterium
CGGATACACGATTCCACATGACGATGACGCCCATGGGACCGAGCCGTCGAAGAGGCTCCCGCTGGCGACGATCTTCCGAACCATCGCCTCCAATCCGCTCGCCTGGACCAACGCGGGGGCGTATTTCTGCACCGGCTTCGTTCGCCGCTCCATCGAGGCATGGTGGGTACTCTACATTTTCAAGGTATTCGGCTGCGGCAAGGATTCGGGTGAGTTTCTCTTTCTTGTCTGGGCACTTCCGATCACGGGATTCGTCGGCTCGTTCACTTCCGGCCTGCTCTCCGATACGATCTTTCGGGGCAAACGAGCCCCCATGGCGACCCTGTTGTATGCACTGGAAACCGCCTCCATCGCGATCACCGTGCTGATCCTCGGGCACACCACCCTGGCGGGTCCGGTGATGGCATGCGTTCTGCTGACGCTGATTTCCCTGACCTGCAACTCGACCCATTCGATCATCGGTACCGCCGCGGCCATGGACATCGGCGGGCGCAAGATGGCCGGCTTCGCCTGCGGGGTCATCGACTCGTTCCAGTACTTCGGGGCCATGCTGGCCGGCCGGGCCCTGGGTGGACTGATCGATCGGCACGGCTGGGACGCGCTCTTCTACGCAATGCTTCCGTTCAGCACCCTGGGCATGCTCTTGATGGCCTTCGTCTGGCTGCGCACGCGCGGGAGGGACGTGAAGGGAGCTTGACGCTTCATCGGGGGCTCTTGCAGAGTTGTTCCCCGCCGTTCCGCAATCCAACTCGCTTCCGATCCCGCCGATAGCATCGCCTCACGGCACCTGCTAGAATAGTAAGTGTCATGGCCATGCTGTGACACGCGAACACCATCAGGAGGTCTGATCGTGGATCCTCATCAAGATGCTCACCACGCCATTCCCGGTGCCGCGCTGCATGTGAAGACCCGGGTCTTGCCCGGATCTCGGGTTGAGCTTGCCGCCCCCGGGCTGCCGGAAGGCGAGCTGGTGGATGTGTTCGTGGTTACCGAGTCTCGACCAACCCGGGCCGCACGTTCCGCCTTGGAGGTTATCCACTCTCTTCAGGGCCACAGGTCGTTCGCAAGCGCGGACCAGGTGGACAGCTACCTCGACGGGGAGCGCAACGCTTGGGATCGCTGAACATGACTTTGTCGGGGTTATCTACCTCGACACCCAGACGGTCATCTACAGTGTCGAGACCCAGCCGCCGTTCTGGCCCGCGCTGGAGCAGCTTTGGGAGGCAGCGCGACGAGGCGACGCCAAGGTGGTGACAAGTGAACTCACGCTCATGGAATCGCTGATCAGGCTGCTTCGAGAGAAGGACCACGAGCTCATTCGGGCTTACCAGAATCTGCTGCACGCGCGCGAGGTTCAGTTGCTGCCGATAAGTCAGTCCGTCCTGCGAGAGGCAGCCCGTTTGCGTGCAGAGCGCCTTGCCCTGCGCACACCAGACGCACTGCATGCCGCCACCTGCCGCCTCCACGGTTGCCAACAGTTCCTCACCAACGATGAGACCTTCCGCAACATGCCGGATCTGCCCGTTACCATGCTGCGGGATGCCCTGGCGGATTAGCCCATCCCCGTGACCATCGAGATACCGCCCCTGTTGTCCCACGACGTATCCGCTATCCTCATGGCGTGAAACCCACTCCCCCCAACGCCGACCCCAAGCTCTTCCAGGACGCCGAAGCCCGCGTCGGGCCGGTCGTCAGGGTGGCCATGGCCGCGGCCATTGACGGGGAGTACAGCTACGCCATCCCCGACGAGCTCGCGTCGCAGGTCGAGCCCGGCCGGCGGGTGATGGTCCGGCTGGGTCGCAACCGCAAGCCGCAGGCCGCGTTCGCCATCGACGTGGGCCAGGGCCCCTGGATCAGCACACTCAAGCCGGTGGTCGAGGTCATCGACGACGTGCGGCTGCTCTCGCCGGAGCTGCTCGAACTCGGGCAGTGGATCTCCCGCTACTACGCCTGCCCGCTGGGCAAGACCCTCACCGCGATGGTGCCCGAGGCCATCCGCAGCCGGCGCGGCTTCCGCCAGGTCCGTGTGGTCCGCCTTCCTGACCCACCCACCTCCGCCGCACCGTCCGCCCCGCCGGATGAGTCCGGCGGTCGCGTTCCGCCAGTGGATGGGTGTGACACAGGCGTCTCGCCTGCGTCCCCCAAGCGTAAAGCCGTCCTCGCCGCCCTCACCGCCCATCCCGACGGCATCGCCCTGCCCGACCTCGCCCGCCTCGCCGGCGTCACCCCCGCCCTGATCAACACCATGCGCAAAGCCGGCGAAGTCCGCGTGGATATCACCCGCGAGCCCGCCCCGCCGCCGGACTTCGCCCAGGAGCGCGTCGAGCCCGCCTTCGACCTCAACCCCGACCAGCGTGCCGCCATTAACCGCGTCGTCGCCCTCACCGAAGCCGGCGCCTTCAAAGCCGTCCTCCTCTACGGCAAGAGCGGCAGCGGCAAGACCGAGGTCTACATCCGCTCCATCCAGGACACCCTCCGCCGCGGGAAGCAGGCCATCCTGCTGGTCCCCGAGATCGCCCTGACCACCCAGATCGTCGAGCGACTCGCCGCCCGCTTCGACGACGTCGCCGTCATCCACAGCGGGCTCACCGGCGTGCAGCGCTCGCTGATCTGGTCGGCCATCGCCCGCGGCATCAAGCGGGTGGTCATCGGCACGCGCAGCGCGGTATTCGCCCCCTGCCCGGCGCTGGGCCTCATCGTCGTTGACGAGGAACAGGAGGGAAGCTTCAAGAACCAGCAGTCCCCGCGCTTCCACACCCGCGACGTCGCCATCAAGCGGGCCCAGCTTGCCGGATGCCCCATCCTGCTCGGCTCGGCCACGCCGTCGCTGGAAACCTGGTACAACTGCGACCGGCGGCACCACTTCGAGAAGATCACCCTGCCCAACCGCGTGGCCGGACTGCGCATGCCCGCCGTCGATTTCGTGGACATGCAGATCGAGCAGAAGCAGCGCAAGGGACTGCACCTGCTCTCGCGGAAGATGGAGGAGGAACTCAAGGATACGCTGGCCCGGAAGGAGCAGGCCATCCTGCTGCTCAACCGCCGCGGCTACGCCAGCTACCTGGTCTGCAGCCGCTGCCGCAACGTGGTCATGTGCCCGCACTGCAAGGCGGCCATGGTCTATCACCAGCCGCTGGAGAAGGCCCTGTGCCACTTCTGCGGGGCGAAGATGGTGATGCCGAAAAACTGCGGTGATCCGTCCTGCCGCGGCACGCTGATCCGCTGGGGCATGGGCACCCAGCGCGTCGAGGAGGAGCTGCGCACGCTGCTGCCCGAGGCCCGCATCGCCCGCGCCGACAGCGACACCATGCTCAAGGTCGCCAATTACGAGCAGATGATCGACGACTTCCACGCCCGCCGGCTGGACATCCTCATCGGCACCCAGATGGTCGCCAAGGGCCTCGACTTCCCCTTCGTCTCCTTCGTCGGGGTGGTCAACGCCGACACCAGCGCGGCCGTGCCCGACTTCCGCGCCGCCGAGCGAACCTTCCAGCTCGTCACCCAGGTCGCCGGCCGGGCCGGGCGCTCGCACACCGCCGGGCGGGTGCTGGTGCAGAGCCTCGCCGGCCTCACCCCCCCCCTGCAATTCGCCGCCAACCACGACTATGACGGCTTCGCCGCATACGAACTGATCATCCGCAAGCGGCTGGGCTGGCCGCCCTTCTCGCGCCTGGCCCGGGTGATCATCTCCCACCAGCGCGAGTCCCACGCCCGAGCCCTCGCCGACACCCTCGCCGATGCCATCAGGGAACACTGCTTCCGCCACGGCCTCCCCGCCGACCTGCTCGGCCCGGCCACCGCCCCCATGTCGCGACTCAAAGGCCGCTACCGCTTCGAGTTACTGCTGCGAACCCCGAACGCCTCCCGGCTCCTGGCCCTCCTGGAGCACCTCCGCCACCATGACATCCTGACCCCCAACACCCCCGACACGCTGGTCGACGTGGACCCGGTCAGCCTGACCTGAAAGCCGGCCCGCCCATTTGAAAACGGTCCCCCGCTCGGCTACATTATTTCGCTCTGCCGGTGCCGGATTCCGCCCGGTGGCGCACCATGGTGGGTGTAGCTCAGTTGGTTAGAGCACGAGGTTGTGGTCCTCGGGGTCGCGGGTTCGATTCCCGTCACTCACCCTTTCCGCCGACGTGAATCCGTTCCCAAACCCGCGCGGGCACAGCCTCCGACCTGTCCGGCGCGCGGGTTGCGGGGTGGGCTCAGGAAGTACCGGAGCAGCGCATGGCCCGAGCCATCGAAGCCGGGATCGTCGCCTTCCTGATCGCATACCTGGTGCTCAGCCTGCTCATCCGGACCACCGGGCTCAACGACAACACGCCCCCGCTGCCTCAGGAGCTGGTCCCCTACCGCACCGCCGCCCTGGTTTTGAACGTGGCCGGAGCCCTGGCCATCGGCGCGCTGGCGGCTCGTCGAAGCCTCCGCCGTCAGCACGGGATCGCGCCGGACCGCTGCCGTCACTGCGGCTGCGATCTCACCGGCGACACCTCCGGCATCTGCCCGGAGTGCGGGACACCGCTTGAGTAATCGCTGCATGAGGTGAACATGAAGGTCACCGCGGCACTCTGGCTTGTCACACCCTGTGGCCGCACCCTAGAATAACAGGCATGATCGCAGACAGGATCAAGAAGTTGATGCATCGCAATCCCTTCGAACCCTTCCGCGTGGTGACGTCAAGCGGTGAGTCGCACAAAGTCACCAACCCCGAACTGGTTGTGGTCATGCGTTCAGAGATCTTCATCGCCGATCAGAAATCGGACCGTTGCACGTTCGTCCCCTTCCTCCACGTCAGCGCCGTCGAGACCCTCCCCAACGGCCGATCATCGCGCAAGCCGAAGCGCCGCGGGCGGTGAACCATCGGGGTAATTCTAGTTCAGGTGGGGGCGGGTGCGGTGGGGCAGGGGTGGGAGCCGGCGCTACGGCTCGTGGAACTCGAACCGGCCGAGCGC